>JAOACN010000680.1 GCA_026417815.1 Chloroflexaceae bacterium
AGATGTGTATAAGAGACAGCATCGAGGCCGCCCTGACCCGCATGGGCCTGGAGGAGGTGATGGACAAGGCCGTCGGCGCCTTCTCGCGGGGCATGCGCCAGCGCCTCGGTCTGGCCGAAATCCTGATGAAGCACCCCGAGTTGATCATTATGGACGAGCCGACCCTGGGCCTCGACCCCGAGGCGGCCCGTGAGTTCCTGGAGATCATTCGCGACCTGCGGAGCGAAGGCATCACCATCATGCTCTCCTCGCACCTGCTGCACCAGGTGCAGGCGGTCTGTGACCGGGTAGGGCTGTTCTCAAAGGGCAAAATGGTGCTCGAAGGTCCCGTGGATGTGCTGGCGCGCGAGGTGCTTGGCGGCGGCTATCACATTACCGTTGAGGCGCAAGGCGACGGCCGCCTGGAGGAGGCGCTGAGCCAGGTCGAAGGGGTGCAACGGGTGCAACGGGCCGGGCCGAACCGCTTCGTGCTCGAAGCGACGGGCGACCTGCGCCCCGCCGTGGCGCGGGCGGTGGTCGAGGCCGGCGGCCAGCTCCTCTCCCTGGCCAGCGAAGCGCCTAATCTCGAAGAGGTCTATGCCCGCTACTTCCAGAAGGAGGCCACCCATGCTCGCGCAGCGTAGCGCCCCCGCCAGCGGCGCGGCAGCGGCCACGCGCCGCGAAGGCTCGCCCTGGACCGGCCTGTGGGCCGTGGTGAGCAAAGAAATGGCCGACTACCTCAGCAGCACGCGCATGCTCATCCTCGAGCTGATCACCGTGCTCACCGCCGCAGGGACGGTTTTCACCGCCACCGCGCAGTTGCGGGAGACCGTCGGCCAGGATCGCTTCCTGTTCCTGAGGCTCTTCACCACCAGCCAGGAGCCGCTGCCGGCGTTCGTGGGCTTCCTGGTCTTCCTGGTGCCGATCATCGCCATCGCCCTGGCCTTCGACGCGGTGAACGGCGAACTGAACGGGCGCACCATGTCCCGCCTGCTGGCCCAGCCCATCTACCGCGACGCCCTGCTGCTGGGCAAGTTCCTGGCGAGTCTGTTCACCCTCGCCCTGGTGCTGACGACGATCTGGCTGCTCATCGCCGGCCTGGGCCTGTTGCGCCTCGGCGTGCCCCCCGGCGGCGAGGAGACCGCGCGCCTGCTCTGGTTCCTGCTGCTGACCGTCGCCTACGGCGCGGTGTGGCTGGCGCTGGGGATGCTGGCCTCGATCCTCTTCCGGCAGCCGGCGACAGCGGCCATGGCCGCCCTGGCCACCTGGCTCTTCTTCACCGTCTTCTGGGGGATCATCGCCGGTATCCTGGCGCAGGTCCTGCGACCGGTGCGCATCGGCCTGCCCGCCGAACTGCTGGCCCAGGCCCAGTTCGAACAGGCCCTGAGCCGCCTCTCGCCGAATGTGCTCTACACCGAGGCGACCATCGCCCTGCTGCGCCCCGAGGTGCGCTCGCTGGGCTTCGTGCTGCCCTCGCAGCTCCAGGGCGCCATCCTGGGCGCGCCCCTGCCCCTCGGCGAGAGCATCATGCTCGGCTGGCCGCACATGGTCGGCCTGACCGCCGGGACGCTCCTGCTCTTCGCCCTGGGCTACGTCCTCTTCCAGCGCCAGGAGATCCGCGCGTAGAGCCGACCCGGCGGGCCGTCTCCACAGCCCCACTGACATGACAATAGAGTCCTTGAACAGGCCCGGTTACCGAAACGGGGAAAGGGTGAGAGTTAGCAAGGTATCGCTTTCTGAGCGTGGTCGAAAAAGCCGATGGCAACTACTCGGCCCACTCGCCAGATTTGCCCGGCTGCATAGCCACGGGCAAGACCCGCGAAGAAGTCACGCGCAATATGCACGAGGCCATCGAGATGCACGTTCGGGGACTGCTTGAAGACAACCTCCCCGTTCCTGAGTCGCATTCCTTTGCCGAATACGTGGCTGTCTTTCCGTAAGACAGGGTTCACCTCTGGATTAGACGAGGAGGCGCGGCCTTCTCGCAACCCCGGTCCGCCCGCGGCAGGCGCGCGCCCGATCGAGATGCGGGCGTGTCCCCCGCCGCGGGCGGACCCAATCGATTCGATCGCTGAGGGTCACGCCCTTCGCACCTCCCCACCGGCAGGGGCAATGGGGAAACCGGGTTTCCCCATGCATATAGCTGCGCCCGTCAGGGGCCTGGCCCTCCCAGGCCCCTGCCCGCAACCCTCGGGGTTGCGCCGCAACCCGTGGTTTCGAGTACAATTGGCGGGTCATCGCGGAACACCTGGAAGCAGCCGTAGGGGTTGCTCCCAGGTACTGGTTCGTTCCAGAGCGCACACCCTATGACCCCTGCCCGTCCGCTGCCCCTCCCGCCCGCCCGCGGCTACGCGCTGGCCCTGGCACTGATCGTCGCCCTGGCGGTGGGCCTGCGGGTCTGGTTCTGGTCCTGGCAGGCCCCTGCCGGCGCCGTGCAGCCGGGTGACCCCGAAGAATACTACCGCGCCGCGCTGCACCTCCTCCAGGGCGGCTACCACGATACGGGCAAGTGGCTGCGCCCTCCGGTCTATCCGACCTTTCTCGCGCTGATGTTCGCCCTCGCCGGGGTTGACGTGCGCTGGGCGCTGCTCGGCCAGGCCATCGTGAGCGGCGTGGGCGTGCTGGCCTTTGCCTGGCTCGGACAACGGCTCTTCGCCAGCCGCGCCGTTGGCGCTCTCAGCGCCGCCCTGGCGGCCGTGTTTGTGCCCTTCGCCAGTTTCGGCAGCGTGCTCTTCGCCGAGGCGCTCTTCGTAGTACTGATCGTTCTGGCCCTGGCGCTGCTGGATGGGACCATCGTCACCGGTCGCTGGCGCCAGGCCATCTTCGCCGGCCTGGTCCTGGCCCTCGCCGCCCTGACCCGCGCCGTGGCGCTGTGGTTCATCCCCATCGCCGCGCTGCTGGTCCTCACGCTCCCCCACCGCTCTCCCTGCGCCCGCCTCGCCGACCGTCTCGCCCTGCCACTGGCGCTGCTCATCGGCGCCGCCCTGGTGATCGGCCCCTGGGCGCTGCGCAATTACCTCGTGCACGAGCGGCTCATTCTGTCCGACACGAACGGCGGCATCAGCATGTGGTTCGGCATGGTGCGCAGCGACGAGGAGCAACGGGCCACCGAGGAACTGATCTTCAGCCGGCCCAACCTGGCCGATCGCCAGGCCCTCGCCGTGCGTCTGACGCTCCAGCGCATCCGGGAGGACCCGCTCTTCTTCCTCAACCGCATGCGCTACAAGGTCGCCTCGCTCTTCCTGCTTCAGTCGCGCAGTTTCGCCGTAGGCGACGTGGTGACGATCAGCCCCCGCGATGAGCAGATCGCCCTGAGCGCCGGCGAGAACCCACGGCCCCTCAGCGTGCTCGCCGATCTCCAGTATGCCCTGCTGATGCTTGGTGGCATCGCCGGGCTGTGCTTCGCCCCTTCGTGGCGCCGGGCCGCCCCCGCGGTCGCCTGGTTCGCCTTCGGCGTGCTGCTGGCGGCGATGACCGTGGCCCACCACCGCCTGCGGCTGCCCCTGGTGGCGGTGTGCGTCCCCTTCTGCGCCTATGCCCTCTGGCGCCTGCCGGGGGCCCTGCGGGCGCTGCGCCGCGGCCTCACTCGCCCCCGGATGCTGCGGGCGGCCGCGATGCTGGCAGGCTGGCTGCTCTTCGCCAGTCTGATTGTCAGCACCCGCTACGTCACCTGGGCGCGCGCCGAGCGCATCGCCGCCGAGGGGCGCCAGGCCCTGGCCCGTGGCGATGCCCCTGCTGCCGAGGCCGCCTTCCGCGCCGCCTATCGCGCCGACCCCGGCAATTCCCTGCGCCCCATCGCCCTGGGCGACCTGGCCTTCGCCCGCGGCGACCTCCCCGCCGCCGAGGTCTGGTTCGCCGAGGCCAGCGCCCTTGAACCCCGTAGCCTGTACGCCCTGGCGATGGAGACCTGGATCGCCACCCTGCGCGGCGATGCCGCCGCAGCGGCCAGCGCCCACGCCCGCATCGCCAGCTTCGGGCGCGATACAAACGACTTCTACTTCTGGGCCTGGAAGGTCGCCCCGACCCCCGCACCCTCGCAACTCGCGCCCGGCGCCGCCACCGCCGTCGGCCACTTCGTCGGCTTCGCCCCCGCCACCTTCGACCTGCCCACCGGCCGCTGGACCCTCGGCGCCGCCAGGTTGCGCCTGGGCGGCTGCGGCGACCCGCGCCTGACCCTCCGCGGCCCCGCCGGTCGCCCCGTGACCCTGCGCGCCGCCGGCATCGAGCGCCGTGTCGTCCTCAGCGGCGCCCCGGAAGAGGTCACCCTGCCCCTCGGCGCAACGCCGTGCGACCCCGCCACGCCCCTGGTCGTCAGCATCACCAGCCCCACCAGCCTGCTCGACCTGGAACGGGCGCCCTGGTACACCGGCGTCGCCGTGCTCGCTGCCGAACGAGGTCCCTGAGTGCGCCCCGCTGCTACAACCCGCCGTCGCTGGCCCTCCCACGCCCTGGCCCTGCTGGTCTACACC
>JAOACN010000686.1 GCA_026417815.1 Chloroflexaceae bacterium
CCGAAACTGGCGAAGGGCACAAACCCGGCCGCCAGAGTACATTTACGCCTGTGAGCGTTTCCTGACCGGTTGCAATGCCGCCTGCCCCACCGCCCGCGCCTACCCTGCCCTGCCGCCGCGGCTGGTGGGGCCGGCCTGGGAGGAGCGGCGATCGCTGATTGCCGCCGCGCCGCGTCTGACGGCAGTCGCGCCCTCGCGCTGGATGGCCACGCTGGCCCGGCGCGGCTCCTGGGCCGGACGCCGGGTTGAGCACATCCCCAACGGTCTGCCTCTAGAGCACTGGCGGCCCCTGCCCCGCGCCGTCGCCCGTCGCGCCCTGGGTCTACCTGCCAGCGGCCCCGTGGCCCTGCTGGCGATGCCCGACCTGGACGATCCACGGAAGGGCGCCGATCTGCTCCCCGCCCTTGGCGCAACCCTGCCATCTGGTCTGACCCTCCTGGCCATGGGCGCCGGCCGCCCGCCACTGCGCGCGCCGGGGGTGCGCGTCGTTCCCCTGGGCTTCGTGGCCGCCGCGGAACGCCAGGCGACGATCTACAGCGCCGCCGACCTGCTCATCCACGCCGCGCCCCAGGACAATTTGCCCCTGACCGTCCAGGAAGCCCTGGCCTGCGGCACCCCCGTGGCGGCCCTGCCCGTGGGCGGCCTGCCCGACCTGGTGCGACCGGGCCAGACGGGCTGGTTGGCCGCCACGCCCGATGTCGCTGGCCTCACCGCAGCCGTGGCAGAGGCTCTGGCCGCCATCGCCGCCGGCGCCGATCTGCGCGAGCGTTGCCGCGCCGTAGCCGAGAACGAATATGGCCTACAATTGATGGTTGAGCGCCATCTGGCGCTGTATCGGGAGATCAGTGCTGCCTGAGGCGAATCTGGCCCGTTGAAGGGGTATGGGGAAACTAGCTTTCCCCACGCCCTGGCTACCAGATGCTCCGGGCCCGATCTTTAGTCTGCAAACGTATCAGGTCCATGGTATTTGATCCGCTCCCCCTGGCCCTTACGGCGCCTGCCTGGGCGGCCTACGCCCCCCTGGCGCCGCTCCCGCCACCCCGGCTGCGCGATCCGGCGCGACCGCTGGTGAGCATCGTCACCCCCTCGCTCAACCAGGGCCGCTACCTCGAGACCACCCTGCGTAGCGTCCTCGAACAGGACTACCCCAACCTCGAGTACTGGGTGATTGACGGAGGGAGCCAGGACGAGACCCTGGACCTCTTGCGCGCCTTCGCCAGCGACCCCCGGCTCCACTGGCTGAGCGAGCCGGACCGTGGCCAGTCCGATGCCATTAATAAAGGCTGGGCCAGGTCACGAGGAGACGTTCTGGCCTGGTTAAACGCCGACGACACCTACTTCCCTGGCGCCATCGCCGCGCAGGTGGCCGCCCTGCTGGCCGATCCGCGCGCTGGCGCGGTCTACGGTGATGCCTGCTACACCGACGCCGCCGGGCGGCCACTCGCGCGTATCGCCGGGCGGCCCTTCTCGCCCGAGGCCGTGCTGCGGCTCGAAATCCCCGTTCAACCCACCGTCTTTCTCCGTCGTAACCTGGTGGCCCGGGTTGGACCCTTGCGCCTCGACCGGCGCTTCAGCATGGATAGTGACTACTGGGCCCGCGCCATGCGCTACGCCCCCTTTCACCGGACCGGCCATCTGGTCGCCACCTACCGGCTCCATCCTGCATCGAAAACCGTGGCCCAGGGACCCGGCTTCTACGCCGAGTGGCTGGCAATCGCCGAAGAGCACTTCGCCAACGCGCCGCCTGCGCTGCGCGCCTCCCGGCCCGCCGTGCTGGCCGACATTTACGCCGCCATGGCCAATTTGGAGGCTGGGAGCGGGCGCCTTTCCACCGCGGCGCGCTACGCCGCCTTTGCCTGGACCCTGGCCGGCCCGCGCCCGCGGCTCCTCAAACTCCCCCTGGTCCTGCTTGATCGCGCCCTGGGTCTGCGCCTGGCCATGCGCGCCACCGCTCTGTGGGGACGCTTGAGGTGACCACGCGCCCTGCGAGGGGGAGCCTGAAAGGGTGTAGCCCTCCCAGGAAAACCCCTATGGCTCCCAATGCTGCGCGGCGTCGCCGCGGCTAACGTGCACCTGGAAAAACCCGCATTTCCCATGCTCCAGCCCAAGAGCAGGTTCCGGCGCCCCGGCAGTGGTTGGCAGGGGATGGGGAAACCAGGTTTCCCCATCCCCTGCCCGTTGGAGGGCGACCAGCGCCTCCAGGCCCACCTGGCAGAGGTCAAGAAGCCCTGGTTTACAGACCACGCAAGGCATGCCCGATCCGTCCAGCGTTACCTTCGGCGGGATACAACGGTACAAGGGCAGAACAATCGCTCTGCCGCGGGAGGTACGCATGGCTGGCTTGCATCTGGCGCGAGCGTGGATCATCACCGCGCTTCTCGTCGCCTCGGCTCTTTTCTCCTACGCTCCGGCCCAATCGGGAACGGCGCCTGTCCTGATCAACGAGTTTATGCCCGCGCCCGGCAGCGGTCGCGAATGGGCCGAACTGATCAATCTGGGCAACCTGCCCGCCGATGTGGGCGGATGGCGCATTGACGATGACCTGCCAGGCAACAGCGGCCAGGCCCTGATCCCCGTGGGGACCGTGATCCCTCCGGGCGGTCTCTTCGTCATCGAGTGGAACACCAACTTTCTCAACAACACCGGCGATACGATCCAGTTGATCACCCCTGAAGGGCGCACGGTTGACGCGCACACCTACGGGAGCGCAAGCGTCGATCTCAGCCTGGCGCGCCAACCTGACGGCGCGCCGGTCTGGGTCTGGGGCCCGCCAACCCGCGGCAGCCTCAATGCTCCGCCACCCCCTCGGCCCACGACCACCCCGACCGGCGAGAGCGGCACGGTCGCGCCCACCGCCGGCACACCCCCATCCGATGAGGCAACGGTCACTCCCACGATCGTGGGCGAAGAGCCGACCCCCTCGGAGCCAGCCACGGCAACTGCCAGCGCGGAGCCTACAGCGACCCTGGCGCCGACCCTCACCGCAACGCCGACGCGCACCTCCGCACCTGCGCCCACGCCTGCGGCGAGCGCCACGGCCACCCCCGTGATCGCGCCAGGCGCCGTGCTGATCAACGAAATCGCTCCCAGCGCCGATCCCGAGTGGATCGAACTGTACAACCCTGGAACCGAGACGGTGCACCTCGCTGGCTGGCGCCTCGAACGCCTCTCAAGCGGCCAGCCGGTGAACCGCAGCCTGCCCCACCTGACCCTGGCCCCCGGCGAGTATGCCGTGATCTCGCTCACACGGGGCACGCTCCCCAACGGCGGCGCCAGCCTGACCCTGCACAGCTCGACCGGTGTGGCAGTGGACGGGCCGATCGTCTACCCCGCGCTCGAAGGCGAGGCAGTCTATGCGCGCGCGGGTGATGGCGCCGCGACCTGGAGCGTCGAGTACCCGCCCTCGCCGGGAGCGCCGAACATGCCGCCGGTCCCGACGCCAACTCGCACCCCCTCGCCTACCGCGGAGCCGTCGCCGACGCGCGCGCCGTCACCAACGGCGGAACCTTCGCCCACCCGTATCCCCTCCCCTACCCGCACCCCCTCGCCTACCGCGGAGCCGTCGCCGACGCGCGCGCCGTCACCAACGGCGGAACCTTCGCCCACCCGTACCCCCTCCCCTACCCGCACCCCCTCGCCGGTTGTGGAGCCTTCGCCCACCCGCACGCCCTCCCCTACGC
>JAOACN010000702.1 GCA_026417815.1 Chloroflexaceae bacterium
GGAGGCGCTGGCCGCCGCCAGGGACATCAGGTCTGTGAAGGCTCGCGCCGAAGCGTTGGCCGGCCTGGCCGCCCGCCTGTCGGCGGAGCTCTTGCAGGAGGCGCTGGCCGCCGCCAGGGACGTTTGGGATGTAGACGCCCGCGCCCGCGCGCTGGCCGGGCTGGCCCCCCATCTGCCGGCGGAGCTTTTGCCGGAGGCGCTGGCCGCCGCCAGGGAGATCGGGGATGAATTCGCCCGCGCCCGCGCGCTGGCCGGGCTGGCCCCCTACCTGCCGGAGGCCTTGCGCGAGCAAGTCTTGTGGCAGGTGCTGGCCGCCGCCAGGGAGATCGGGGATGAAGGCGACCGCGCCGAAGCGCTGGCCGGGCTGGCCCCCTACCTGCCAGAGGCCCTACGCGAGCAAGTCTTGCGGGAGGCCCTGGCCGCCGCCAGGCACACTTGGGATAACGTCTTGGATGAAGGCGGCATCCGCGCCTTGACCGCTCTGGGGCCCCACCTACCGAAAGCCCTTCTGGAGGAGGCGCTGGCCGCCGCCAGGGACATCGGGGATGAATTCGCCCGCGCCCGCGCGCTGGCCGGGCTGGCCCCCCACCTGCCGGCGGAGATGTTGCGAGAGGCGCTGGCCGCCGCCCGAGAGATCGGGATTGAAGTCGCTCGCGCCCTTGTGCTGACTGAGATGCCAGTGCAACTGCCGGAGGAGCTCTGGCGGCAGGCGTTGGCCGCCGCTAGGGGCATTGAAGATAAAGACGCCCGCGCCGAAGCGCTGGCCGGGCTGGCCCCCCGCCTCGTAGTCCTCCCGCGCGCCTCCCTCTATCCCCTCTGGCGAGAGACGCTGCCGGTGCTGGCCCGCCGCACGCGCAAGGATGTGCTCTCGGATCTGCGCGCGCTGGAGCCGGTCATCCACGCCCTGGGCGGGGAGGCGGCGATCGTCGAGACCTTTCGCGCCATCCAGGACGTGGGGCGCTGGTGGCCGTAAGGCCGTCCACGAATGAGGGCACGAATACACGAATCACGCGACCGCCCTTTACGAGTTCAAGGGCCCTCGCAAGACAGATGGGATGATCGTCAACTGTGCTGATGAGGAGCAGACATGATCTCACCAGACGATTTCCTCGCCAACCTGGCCGTCGAAGTGGTCTATGACCTACTGAAAGCGGGCGTCTCTCGCCTCAAGGCGTTGGCCCGGGGATCGCCGGAAGAGCGGGCCCTTAAGCGCGCCGTGCTATCCGGCCAGGTCAGCTATGTCACCGGAGAACGGGCAGTCGCTTTTGGCGCCGATGCTAACGACGTGGTTGTGCTCACCGCCGACAACGACATCGTGCAGGTCTTCAAAGGCCCCGACGCCGACAGCATCCGCCAGCTCTTCCGCCAGGTCCTGGCCAATGAACGCCCCCTGGCTGCTCCTGCTGGACGGCCCGGATGAGGTCCCTGCGCCTGATCGCGGAGGAACGCCTCCTCTGGCACGAATTCTCGCTCTATGGTAGAATCATTCCCGTAGCGGGAACTATCGCATGGTAAAAGGGACACGTTGAACGAGACCCATCCCCTGCGCACGCTGAGCGAGCGGGAGTCCTATCTGCTGAGCAGCCTCGCGGCCGCCGGGCAGGGATCCTGAAGGCGTTCTCCGGTATCGAGAAGGAGTGGTCCGATGAATGAGCTGATCTTATCTATCACCATTGAGCCTCTGGAAGAGGGCGGCTACCTGGCCACCAGCGACGATCTTCAGGGGTTGATTGCTCAGGGCCGCACCATTGCGGAGACCGTCGAGATCGCCCAGGATGTTGCGCGCAAGCTGATTGAGTCATATGTGGAACATGGCGATCCCTTGCCACCGGGAATCCGTCAAGCCGTTCGGCAGTCGCAACGCCGAACCAAAACCAAGATCGCCGTGGGCCTCTCGTTTGATCCGGTGGCGGCATGACTCGACTCCCTGCGCTGACTTATCGTGAGGTCGTTGCGCGCCTGCGCCGGGCCGGCTTTGAATTCGATCGCCAGGCGAAAGGCAGTCACGAGATCTGGTACAATCCGACGACACATCGGCGTACCACGGTGCCGAATCACCCCGGTACAATCCCGCGCGGTACACTGGCGGCCATCATTCGCGAGGCCGGCCTGACCGTGGACGAATTCCTACACTGAGGCTTCCCGGCCTATCAACTTGTTCCTGGCAGCCGATAGCGCGCGACGCGACCGCCTGGTCGCGCGGGTGGAGCCTATCGCCGCAGGTGTCGAGCCGCGCCAGAGGTTCGTCGCGCCGCGGCCTGACTAGACGTTATGAAACGACACCGGTTGCAGGGAAGATGATGCGCGCTTGCGTCCCGCATCCTCTTCCGCTCAATCCGCCCCTGGAGTTGACTGCCCAACGCCAGCAGCTATTGGAACGTGCGACTCTGGCATTGGGACGGCTCGATAGTGTGACCCTGCTTTTGCCCGAGCTGAATCTCCTCCTCTATGCCTGCGTGCGTCGCATGGAAAAGCTTTACCAGGAGCGCGCTGCGGAAATCAGGCGCCTGAGCGACCGCAACGCCTGGTTCATCCTCGGCCCCGGCGATGTCTTCCTGCTGGCCGGCGCGGCGGTCGCGTTGACGGGTGAACCGGCGTTATGGCACCGGCTGCAAGGTGGCGCTGGCCTGGGCCCTGCTGCGTCTGGGGGTGCCAGGGCCGTTCAAGACCCATGCCGTCCCGGCCCTGGCGCTCGTCACGTCCGAATCCCGCCAAAGCCTGGAGCGGCTGGCCGGCTCTCGCCAGCGGCAGGACCAGCGCTACCTGGACTCGCTGGTGCTGAGGACCGTGATCCTGGATGTGGCCTCCGGCGGACGGGCCTTGTACGGCTGGCGACACAAGGACTGAGCAATCGGTTGCTCCGGCAAGGGTAGTCATGAACGAGCTGGATGACCTCGCCTATCACCGACGCGTCGCCTCTCTGCTCGACGTCATGTATCGGACAGGGGGCAAACAGGCCCATCGCGCGCTGGCGCAGGACCAGGCGCTCCTTACCGATATCCGTTGGTGGCCGACCGTCCTCAAACTGACCGCGCCCCCATCCTCCCTGCGCTCCACTTCGCCGTGGCTGGAGGGGAAGTGGTTTCCTTCCGTGGCGGGGATGCCCACGCGGGCCACGATCAGCGTCGCTGATGTTGGGCTGTTGGCTGTGTCGGCGCGAGAGGCGCTCTCCCGCCTGCCGCCCCACCGCCTGGGCCCGGCAGGCGCCGTCAATCTGCTTCTGGCCCTTCCCGACGCAGAGTCCTTCGCGCGCGCGGCGGAAAAGCTCTTGCCCTTGCTGGATGACCCCTGCTTCGAGGCGCTCCTGAAGCTGTCTGTAGCGGCGGAAGAGTTGGGCCTGGAAGCCTTCGTCCAACAGGTGGAGGGCCTCCGGCAACTTCTCCTCTCCCTGCGCCTTCGGGAAGCTTTGACCGAACTGACCGCCAGGGTCGTGCGCGCCCGTTCCGACCGGGAGTCGGCCTCCCTGGTCGTGCAGCGGGCGCGTACGGCTCCGAAATGGCTGCAAAGCGGCCTGGAAGAGCTGATCCCACGCGCCAGAAGACAGGAAGTGGCGCTCCCTCATGCAGCCGTGGCGCTGGCCTTGCAGAAGGCGACCCTGGCGCTGGCAGAAGGGCAGGATGAAGGGGCGGTCATCGCGTGCCTGGAGGAATGGCGCCCGTTGCGACAGTTCATCCGATATCAGCGCCTGCTGCAGCGCCCGCCGTTTCCCATCCGTCCCGGTGAGGACTGGCTGGCTCGCGACGGCGCCCGCGCCAAAGGCTTCTTGCTCCAACTGGGCCAGGCCCAGGGCGCGCGGACGGCGGCGCTGTTCCGGCTGGCCCTGGCCGAGAGCCAGGCAGAAGAAGAGGAGGCCATTGCCTTCGAGCCGCGCCTGCTCTCGGCCCAGGGGGAGCAGGAGGCGCGCCTGCGCGCAGCCGACGCCGACCAACAGGGACAACGCCCCCTGGCGGCCAGGCTGTCGGCTGCCGCTGACCGGATCGCCCGCCTGTTGGATGAGCTTGTCT
>JAOACN010000732.1 GCA_026417815.1 Chloroflexaceae bacterium
CGCCCGCACCGCACCCCGGCGCCCGGAATCTACCTCTGCTCCTCCTCGACACCGCCGGGGCCTGGCGTCCACGGCACGTGCGGCGCTCATGCCGCCCGGGCAGTAAACACCAGCGAGTCGCTATGATCGCTTCAGCACGACTCGCTCCCGGCGCGCACCGGTGTGAGCGCCGGGGCATCGCCGCAACGATGCGCGGAACTTCCCCCGTATCAGGTAGGCAGCGTTTCCGCCGTACCTGGCCGCTCACCTCGCTCTGCTCGAGAAGCTGACCCTCAAGCCCAGTTTGCTCGCCTAGAAAAAACCGGAATGAATGTTTACCTTTTTTTACTTACGTATATGGTAGTAAAGATAAATAGGTGATAATATTCGAATCAGATTAAGCCCAGGAAAGCGCTCACATCATACCCATGACGAAGCGGGCCTTATGGCGCGTTCTTGCATTATGATCTTTAAGAAATAGATCCGGTATAGCCCCCGCAGGCGGGCTTCGCATCGGTAGCCCGCGGCTTCAGCCCCCGGGCTATACTCTCCTTTGTCACTTTGCCGCTGGTGGGGTTGCGGGGGCCGCAGGCCTCCGAAGATCTCCCCTTCCTGGTGCGGCGCGGCGAAGCCGCGCCGCACCAGGAAGGGAAAAGTTCGGAGGGGTGCAACCCCTCCGAACCTCCTCCTAGCGGAAGCCGCGGCAAGTGACAACGGAGAGATAGGGCGAATACCGGTGTATATTCTTACATCAAGCAAGACACAGTGACTAGTTAGCCCGGCTGAATAGGAATGCGAAAACAACACAATGAGGAGAGCAATGAAAACTGTGCATTCACGAACATATTTCAGTGTCGGGCTATTTGCTCTCGTACTAGGATTCATAATTGCAATACCGGTAGTTTACGCGAATATAGCAATGATGGCCACAATATTTCCTGATGCGATAAGTTGGTGACCAGGAGATGGAAATTCCGATGATATTATAGGTGACAATGATGGTATTCTCAAGAATGGAGCAACATTCGCATCAGGTCAGGTCGGTCAGGCGTTTAGTCTGGATGGTGTAGACGATTATGTAGAAATACCTGAAAATGGCAGCCTTGATCTGAGCGGCGACCGACCGCTGTGGCAAGCGTTTTCGGCCAGGGCTCGGGATGGAGGCCCATCGGCGGCAGATCCGGGCCAGGGACCAGGGCGGCGATCACGAGGAGGCGCCCGCGATGGAGGCAGCTGAGGACGCGGGGCGCCGCGCGTCCGGTGGCCGTGCGCCGCGCGATATGGGTGGGCGGCAGGAGTCGCGGACGGGGGTGGGCAGCGCGGCCTCGGCGGCGCTGCCGGCGCTGACGACCCACAGCGTGGCCAGGGCCAGCACCAGCCAGGCGCGCTCGGCTCGGCGCGGGTCGGTCATTCTGGTTTGCTACCAGCGCCAGCCATCGTGCGTGAGGTCCGTGGAGCCGACCTTGATCCGGGCCCGCAGCCCATATACGGCGACCTCAGCCTCGGTCGGGGATAGGTCAGTGAGCTGCCATTGCGCGCTCCCTTTGCTGACCACCTGGCTGAGCGGGCGGACGTCGGCGCTGCCCACGGTGTCACTCTAAGCGAAGCGAAGGTCCCGGCATGAGGACGCCAGGATGCTTCGCTTCGTTCAGCATGAAATGCTAACGATTACTTTACGACAACCGGCACATACATCTGGCCGATCGGCGCATAGTAGGCCACTCGCACCCCACACAAGCTCAATAAAGCCGAATCAGGCGTGTCGAGATCCTTGCGCCATTCGACCAGGTAGTTGTAGTTCTGGTTGTCAATCGTAGTCGGGTTGTTTTCTGTGCTGCTGGTTTGCCGGTAATCACTCGTATTGGGCGGGCTCTTGGCCGATAATGTATATGCGCTGATGCCCTTTCCATCGCTAAAAATGAAATAGGCAGTGCTGGTGGAGGTCGTGACCGCCGAATCATACGTGTAGAGCGTGATCGACACCACCTGCGATCCCTGCGGCAAGTGTACCGGCGCGGAAAATGGAACGCCCTGGGGCATCTGGTTGACGCACCCGATTACCTGGCGCGAATACGGAACTGATCCGCCTGGCGTAAACGTATTGCCACTGATGAAGTAGTAACTCAGCGTGGAGGCTACGGCTGCCGGGTTGGTCGTAGATGGAGCGGTTGACATGTACGGCTGCAGAGGCGCCGGCGTGTCGGGCCCCACGATCTGCGGCGCCAACGCGACCGCCTGCCCTTTTTGCTCACCGGCCGCATACGCGAGAGCCGACACTGCCACCAGCATGGCCGCAACAGCGAATAGCACGGGCACAACGATGGGTCTGCGGATGTTCATAGTTTTACCTCCTTAGCTGCAGGTGCGAGCGAACCGCCGATTGAAGATGCCCTCGCCGTCTGGCTCGATCACCTGGCCGGCGGGGCTCCGACCACGATCACGCGAGAGGTGGCGCTCAGGGGCGAGCGGGTCGCGCGGGCGCCAGCCAGCGCGACCGATCAGGTTACCGTGCCATCGCTGGCCACCGCATCGTCCTGCAGCCGGTGGTTCGCGTCAGTTCATCGTAATCCGCAGCACCGGAAGGAACGCGTTCTACTACAAACTGGAGAAAATGCGAGAGCGCGTGGGAGTCGAACCCACCGGCGAGGCTCGTCACCCCGCCCACAGGTTTTGAAGACCAGGGCAGCCACCGGGCCACTTCCGCTCTCGCCGCGATTCTAGCCCCGCGTTGCACCCTTTGTCAAACACACGGGCGGGGAACTGTTCAGATTGACCGCAGAGTACGCAGAGGAAGGTAGAGGATGAACCTCTTGCAGCCGTTTGCGCTCCTCCGCGCCTCTGCGGTACCTATCAGAAAACCTGTTGACAGACCATTCACGTATGCCTGCCGATCCCACCGGTTATCCCTGGGAGGTCGAGCCTTCCTCGGGGGTGTCCGTCTCCCACTGCACGCGCTGGACGCGCGGCGGTCGCTCCAGGCGCTCGGCGCCTGTGGCCATGCGCCGCACCACCCGCAGCGTGTCGCCGATGAAGCGTTGCCCGTCGCGAATGGGGAAGGCGAAGCGCAGCGGTCCTACCTTCGCCACCACGTTGAGTACATTGTCCGGGAAGAGGGCGATCTGATCGCTCACATCGCTCACGATCGCGGTGAGCAGTGACCGGGCGTTATCGGTGACGGTGGTGCCGGGCGGTGGCATGAGCACGTTGAGCACCAGCTGGCGCGCCATCTCGATGTGGCTCTCCACCTGGATCTCGCCCTCGCCGCGAATGATGGCCTGGCAGGCCAGGCGCTGCCCCTCGGCCAGCCGCGCTTCGGAGAGCCAGGCGCGCTCGATCTCGCTGGGCGGGCTGAGGTGCTCGCCCCCGGCGAGCACCTGGCAGCGACAGGCCTGGCACGTGCCGATATTGTCGCACAGGAACCCGATATGGGCAGCGTTGCGCCGGCCGACGTTCAGCAGACGCTCGCCCACCTTGGCCTCCATCGCCACGTTGTTCAAAATAACCGTAGGCACGTAAACTCCTTCTGTATTCAGTGCACCATCAGAAGTGGGAACGCCCTGTACAGAAACCTGGAAGGTTGCCCTGCAGGGTGATACCACATCCCTACACCACCTCAATCTGCTCCAGGCCGCCATAGATGGTCCACCAGGGGCTGGCTCCCTCGTTCACGGCCTGGTTGAGGGTCTGCAGATTGCGCACGCCGCGGTCCTCCAGCCAGGCCTCCAGGGCCGCCAGGCCCTTTTGCCCGTAGATGGGCAGGCTGTCCTGCCAGGTGGCGCGGCCGCAGAGCAGCCCGGCGAATGGAACATCCGACTCGCCGGCCAGTTCGAGGGTTTCGGTCAATACGTCAACACTCATCCCGGCGCTCAGGTAGATAAACGGCCTCCGGGCCACGCTGGCAGCCTGGCGGAACAACTCCATGGCTTCCTTGCGGTCGTAGGCTTTCTCGCCGCGGAACGCGCGCATGCCCTCGACGTGCTGCGCCAGCACCGGCACCTCGACCATGAGTACGTCAACCTGGTACTGGGGCTTCGAGAACTCCTCCATCGCCGCGCTGACGTAGCGCGGCTTGACGCGGGCGAACTCCAGCGAGCGAACGTCCATGCGGTCGTCGTAGGCGATCGGTTCGAGAAACAGGGCGATGTCGTTCGCAGCGCACTCGGCCCCCACTCGCTCGACGAACACATGTTTGTACTCGGTGATCCGTGGGTCGTCGAAGGGATTGTAGTAGAGCAGGAGCTTGATCGCGTTCGCCCCGGCCTCCTTCAAGCGGCGCACGTTCCACAGGTCGAGCAGGGCCGGCAGCCGGCCACGGGCGTTCATGTCGTAGCCGCTCTTCTCGTAGGCGAGCAGCACCCCCGTATCGTGGGCGCGCTGCTCAAGGGCCGGCAATCCATACTCCGGATCCATCAGGACGGCGCTGGAGTAGCGCGACAGAATGCGCGTGACCGCGATCTTGAATTCCGTCAACGCGCCGTCGTCAATCTGCCGGTCGTGGACACGGGCAATCGCGTTTTTGAGCGAACCGCGTTGATCCATCGCCGCGGCGGCAATCACGCCACGCTCGTCGGCACAGGCTTGAATGCCCTCGAACTTCCCTCGCGTCATGGTCATCCTGGCCATGGTCTGGTCTTCCCACCTTCTGTACGTTGTACCAATTGTCCAGACGAGCGTTTAGTTTTGCAACGAGATTTCGTCTCGGCGGGGGGGGCGGGGGCCGCAGGTCCCCTTACTGGCGCAGCGAAGCCGCGCCGCACCTGCGAGGGGTTCTCGCAGAGGCGCGGCCCCTCCGAGCCTCCTTTCCAGGGAGAAGGCCCGTGGTCGTATTCGTGGTGCATCCGGCGCGTTCCCTTGCTCGAAGGGTAACAGAGGGTTTCTGGGAGGGTGCGACCCTCCCGGGCCCTCTCGTTCGAGAACCCGGGGGAAACCAGGTTTCCCCACGCCCCTGCCCAGGGGGAAGGCCGGGGAGAGTTGCGCCCTGCCGAAGCGCCGCTCCCGCCTTGCAGGGGAGGTCGCAGCCCTCCCGGCAACCTTGCTCCCCCAGAATGCTCAAGGCGCCTTATGAAGTATATGACAATTATACCTGAAATAGCGCGGAACGTGGTGCAGCGCGTCACAGCCAGCACGGATATGGTACAATACCCGTGCTGTGCACTCCCTAGCACCAGGAACCCTGGAGGACCTATGAAGCAGGTAGTTGGCGCCCTGACGTTTGTGCTCGGGCTGATCTTCGGTTTGATCGGCGGCGCAGCGTTGCTGGCCTATGCCTACCAGGCAGCGGGGCTCTACCCGCCCGATGATGCGACTATCAAGTTCATTGCCCGCGAGCGGGGATGGCTTCGCGACGATGTGTAGCCGTTGGGGGAAGTGCCGCCTGTCGTCGCCCGGCGCCAGAGCTTGCCGCGCACGGGCGCATTTCCCCGCTTCATAAGCGCATGGTAGCACGAGGAGGTGCCTGATGGAGAAGCCCTGGCTTTCGTCCTACGAGAAGGACGTACCCCCAACGCTCACCTATCCGAACCTGACCCTGAGTGAGATGTTGCTCACGGCGGCGCGGACCTACCCCGACAAAACCGCCACCAACTTCGTGCTCAAGTACATGCTCGGTGGCCGTTATACCGTCGGCGGGCGGTTGACCTACAAACAACTGAATGAACTGGTCGATCGCATGGCGACGGCCCTCTACCAGCTCGGGGTGCGCAAGGGCGAACGGGTGGCGATTATGCTGCCAAACTCGCCCCAGTACATTATTGCCTTCTTCGCCGCCATGCGCCTTGGCGCGATTGTGGTCAACGTCAACTCCACCTACAC
>JAOACN010000638.1 GCA_026417815.1 Chloroflexaceae bacterium
AGATGTGTATAAGAGACAGCCATCCACACTCTCGGCGGTCACATCCACCCCGCGCTCGTCGCCCGGCGCGAGCGGCGTGGTCGCGTAGAGCTGGAGCGTCGCAAGATCGGGGGGCTCGCGCTGGTAGGAGGCGTAGAGATCCTCGTAGTAGGCGGCGATGGCGGGGTCGAACGGCACGGCGCGTTTGTAGAAGACCCGCGCCTCAAGCGGCAGCGCGTCGAGGGCGCGAGTGGTGCGGAAGGGCACCTCGCCGGCGCGCAGTTCGAGCCCGGCGTTGAGCGTCACCGTGCTGCGCCCCCGGTTCTCCAGCGCCACCATCCCCTGGGCCGAGGCGGCGGGCCGCAGCGGCACGCCAAGCAGGCGCAGAAAGGCGCGCCGGTTGCGCTCGGGGATCTGGTTGGCGCGGTACAGCAGGCTCTCCGTCAGAAAGGCGAAGACCTCGATCAGGGTCACGCCGGGATCGCTGGCGTTGAAGTTGGTCCACTCCGGGGTGTGCACCGGAATACGGGCCAGGGCCTCCTCGCGCAGCTCGGCGAAGCGACGGTCGTCGAGGGTTGGCAGCGTCAGTGGCATAGCGTCCTCACACCCCTCCAGCCAGAACAACGGTCATACTGAGCCGTTCACGGGCCTGGGTGGCGACCAGGCGGTACTCGATAGTGGCAATCGCCGCCTGGGGGTCGTCGGGATCAACCATCAGGCGCACTTGCTCGACGACGATGCGCGGCTCCCAGCGGCTCAACTCGCGCACGATCCGCTCGCGGATGCGCTCGTGCGTGGTGCTGGTGTTGGGCTCGAAGAGCAGCGCGCCCAGACCGGCGCCGAAATCGGGGCGCTCAATGCGCTCACCCGGCTCGGTTTGCAGAATGATGCGGATACACTCGCGCACATTCGCCTCGCCCTCCGACCAGGCCACGCGCCCGTCGGGGCCTACCCGCGGCGCAAAGCTGATCCCGCGTCCAAAGATCCGTCCGGCGTCCATCAGCGTTTCCCCTTGAAGTCAGGCAGCGGAAAGCACATGATGAAGTAGGGAATCCAGCGGAAGACCAGATCGAGCAGACTCACGATGATGATCAGCAGGATCAGCGCGCAGATCGTGATGATCGGAATGGAGAGCGAGCAGATCACCCCCAGGCCGTTGTTGCCCGCGCCGCAGGCGGTCCTGTCGGCGGGCAGGTCTTTGTGGAAGGGCCAGGGCAGCACCGAGAGCACCAGGTCGCCGAACGTCAGCCCGCCCAGGCGCGCCTTCTGGCAGGCGAGCTGGTCGGAGAGTAACAGGGCCACACTTCTGGTGTACTTGCGCAGGCCGCCGGGGGTGCTGTCGATCGGCAGGGCGATGCGGATAGGGCGCGCTGGCGCGTCCGGGTCAAAGAACGAGGCCAGTTCGAAGGCCAGCGTCGGCCCGCTCAACACCGGCGGGCGCAGACCGCCGCAGCCGGGGCACTCGTACAAACAGCGAATGACAAAGTAGGCAGTGCCGCCAATCTCACCCACCGGGAGCGCGGCGGGCGGCGGCAGCGGGGCGCGCGGCGACGGGGGCGGCATCGCGTTACGCACCAGTTGCTCCAGGCGCGAGGTTCCGCTCTGGGCGTCAATGGTGGCGAAGAGCGTGTCCAGCCCGCTCTCGCTCAGCCGGAAGACGAAGCTCGCTGGCGGCCACATATCGGCGCGGGGCGGGTTACTCGGGTCGCCGGTCGTGTAGGTCTGGGTCGCCCGCTCAAGCTGAGCGCGGTACGGCTCGATGTCACGAAGGGCATCGGCAAGCGAGCGCCCATTGGCGCTGGCGCCCCGCAGGGCGGCGAGCAGCGCGTTCTCAGCGCCCTCCCGCGCCGGGTCGCGCGGCGGCAGCGGCGCGGGGAGCGTCGGCG
>JAOACN010000030.1 GCA_026417815.1 Chloroflexaceae bacterium
CGGGCTCAGGTTGCGTTTGTAGAACCAGCCGCCCCCCTGCTCGGTGGGGATGCCGGGAATGCCCTCACCGTGCAGGTCGGTCCACTGGTAGGTGCCGCCGTCCAGTCCGGCCGGCAGGTTTTCTGCGCTTTCGGCGTCCAGCTCTTCGACTACCTGCTGCACTTGCGGCAGCGTGTAGCTAAACTCCAGCGGCGGCAGGCTGCGCCTCACGTAGCCCGCACCCTCGCGCCGGGAGCCGGACTGCGTGACGCTGTTCAGGAAACTGTAGACCGGATTGCGGGCGCTGGCGGGGTCCTCCTCGTAGGCGTAGGTGAAGTCGGTCGAGCGCACCAGGCCGTCGTAGCCGGGTTCACCGGTCGGCAGGTCGGGGATGTGGTGGAACATCAACACCCGCTGGCAGAGCCGGTAGGTGCGCACCTCGAAACCAGCGCGATAGGACGAGAACGGATCGGGCCGCGCGGGCCACGGGCGAACTTCAGCGGGTGCTGGCGTCGCTTCATCGTGCTCGCCGTAATCGAGGACCACCTCGAAGAGCCACTCCGGGTTTCCCGACAGGAAAACCGGACGCCGTCCATTGCTGTCGAGCAGCGGTGCGCGGTTGCCGTACCTGATGCGTTTCAGGTAGCGCTGGGCGGAACGGCTCTGCGGGGTGCGGTTGCGCTCGTGGGCCCGTGTCAGGTCAATTCCGCTCGAGTCTTCCGCCTTGTATTCGTAGACGACGGCGTTGCCTTTGTCGTCGCGGGTCTCGCAGATCAGCCACGAGAAGATGCGGGTCGGGTCAGCGGGGTCGGCGATGCGCGAACTGGCGTCCCTGCCGTAGAGGGTGAGGATGTTGTCTTTCGAGATCGAGCGCCAGTGCACGTCGGCGGGGTCACTGATGTTGCTCCAGCGTTCGATCCGGGCGAACAGCCCTTCGATACGCGGGCGATAGCGCTGGATGCGGTAGGTCGCGCCGTCAACGGCGCGGGTCGCGCTCCAGCGGGCGCCATCCGGGCGCAGCAGCGGTACCAGGTCCTCGGCGCCGGAGAGGATAAAGACATCCGACTCCGCCGCGTCGTTGTACTGCGGCAGCCCTTTGTCGGTCTTGCGGGTGATCGAGGGGAGGGAGAGGCTCCAGCCGAAGCCGAAGGGGCCGTTGCCCGCGCCGGAGTCATAGGAGAGCGAAAGTTGCGGTCCGAAGCCCGACCGTCCAGGACTGGCAGCGATCGGCACGCTCATTGAGCCAGTGCCGGTCACCGGGTTGGCGGCGAACTTCTCGCCGATGCCCTTGATGGCGCCGCCGCCTTTAGGAAGGGAGATGGATGGCGCAGCCACCCCTGATGGCCGGCGCTGATCGCCCTGATCGGCGCGCTGCGGCGCCGCCCGGTCGCCTAGGGACTGACTCGGCGGATCAACCATTTGTAACTCCTTGCGCAAAGACAAAGGAGGCGCCGATCTTGCAATTTAATCGTAAAACAAAAGGGGTAGTTGTATGATAGCCTAAATATAGCTAGATGTCAAGTATTTCACTGGAGACAGGGCTTGTGCAACGTCCACGGGGCAAGCCCCGCATCCCGATTTTGTTCGGTGGTTCTGGCGGCATAGCCGCCAGAACCACCGAACAATAACCCCTGGGGCGGCGTAGCCGCCCGGGACCCCGCCGTGGGAGACGGACGTTGCACAAGCCCTGCTGGAGATTGCAGTGCCTGTGCAACGTATGTGGAGCACGCCCCGCTGTAGGAGAGGGATTTTGTACGAGCTCTGCCGAACATTGCAAGACTGATGCAACGACAAAACTTATTTTAAACGATTGACCGCTGGTTATAACAGTCCTATGCTATCTCTAAATAGCAGCCGTGCGTAGTGCGTAAGGACGCAGCGCGCTGCGTCCTTACGGGTACGTCTGATACTCCGGGCCTCACCACTTGAAGAGGACCGCTATAGCTCTACTTTGTCACGTTGCCCCTGGCGGTGGTCTCGGGGGCCTGCGGCCCCCGAAGATCTTCCCTGCCTGGCGCGGCTTCGTCGCGCCAGGCAGAGGAAAGCTCGGAGGAGTGTAGCCCCTCCGAACCTCCTCGCAGCGGAAACTGCGGCAAGTGACAAAGCAGAGCTAAAACGGCGCCCGGCATGCCGTAAACGCCGCCGAGACGTTGCCCGCCAGGGCCTCCTCGACGGTCGCCGCGTTGTCGAGCAGCGCCTGCCCCCACACCCCCGAATGGAGCGCGGGCAGGCTCGGGTCACGCGGGCCGTAGTCGGCGGCCGTCAGGTAGAGCAGGTGCATGGCGAGGCCGCGTTCATTGAAGCCATCAAAGGCGCCCAGATCGTAGGCCGCTGTGACGATGCTGCCATACCGCGAGGTCCACCTCGCCGGGTTCTCCGCGATGAACCGTTGCGCGCCCACCATGCCGCCATCGCGCGCTATCCCCCGCGGAAAGACGTAGAGCTTCGGCTCGGTGGACGTCGGCCAGTCCATGGACCTGCCGACCAGCAGCGCCGTCTTGTTGGTGTTCCAGAACACTCGGGTGCACATAGGAGTCCTCCTGCTAACCCGTGGTTTCGCTGCGCGGCGCGTTCGTTGGGGGGTGGTGAGGAGGGCTGCGCCCTCCGCGATTCGTTGATTCCGCCCGCGGCGGGCGCACGCCCCGGCAAAGCCGGAACGGATCTGCCGCAGCGGGCGGAAAGGGAATTGCGGGGAGGCCTGGCCTCCCCGAACCCCTCCAATAGTTACGTAGATAGGGTATACTGGAGCGACCGCAGCCCTCCCAAACCCTTTCGTCAGGCCGGGGCGGGGGAAACCCGGTTTGCCCGCATGTAACCCGAAGGGTTGCATTATGGCGGGTTCCCTGGCGAGCCCGGGCGCGGGAAACCAGGTTTCCCGGCGTGCAACCCGGAGGGTTGCGTTACGGTTGGTCTCCCGGCAGGCCGGGGCAAGGGGAAACCTGGTTTCCCCATCTTGAAACCGACATCGAGGAGCAACGGCACGTGACCGACAATAAGATCATCTACTCCATGATCCGCGTGGGCAAGGTCGTCCCGCCCAATCGCGAAGTGCTCAAGGACATCAGTCTCTCGTATTTCTACGGGGCCAAGATCGGCGTCATCGGCGCCAATGGCTCGGGCAAGAGCACCCTGCTCCGCATTATGGCCGGGGTGGATACCGACTTCAACGGCCAGACGGTGCTGGCCCCTGGCTACACCATCGGCTTTCTGGAGCAGGAACCGCAACTCGACCCCGACAAGACCGTGCGGCAGGTGGTTGAAGAGGGCGTGGCCGAGATCGCCGCCCTGCTGAGACGCTACGACGAGATCTCCGAACGCTTCGCTGATCCTGACGCCGATTACGATGCCCTTGTCACCGAGCAGGGCGAGTTGCAGGAGAAGATTGACCACCTCGACGCCTGGGACCTCGACAGCAAGCTCGACCTGGCCATGGACGCGCTGCGCTGTCCCCCCGGCGACACCCCGGTGCGCGTGCTCTCCGGCGGCGAGCGCCGGCGCGTGGCCCTCTGCCGGCTGCTGCTCCAGGCCCCCGACATTCTCCTGCTCGATGAGCCGACCAACCACCTTGACGCCGAGTCGGTGGCCTGGCTCGAACGCCACCTCCAGGAGTACAAGGGCACGGTCATCGCCGTGACCCACGACCGCCACTTTCTCAACAACGTGGCCGGGTGGATCCTGGAGCTTGAGCGCGGGCACGGCATCCCCTGGCGCGGCAACTACGCCAGCTGGCTCGAACAGAAGCGCCAGAAGCTCGCCGCCGACGAGAAGGCCGAAAGCCAGCGCCAGAGGGCCCTCCAGCGCGAGCTTGACTGGATCAACATGGCCCCGAAGGGCCGCCACGCTAAATCGAAGGCCCGTATCAGCGCCTACGAGAAGCTGCTCGCCGAGAACCAGGAGCAGAAGGATCGCGAACTGGAGATTTTCATTCCCCCCGGGCCGCGCCTGGGCGACGTGGTCATTAAGGCCGAGGGCGTGACCAAAGCCTACGGCGATAAGTTGCTCTACGAGAACCTCAGTTTCGATCTGCCCCCCGGCGGCATCGTCGGCGTGATCGGGCCAAACGGCGCCGGCAAGACCACCCTCTTCCGCATGATCGTCGGCCAGGAGCGGCCCGACAGCGGCACCCTGACCATTGGCTCAACCGTGCGCCTGGGCTACGTGGACCAGAGCCGCGACGCCCTCGACCCGAATAAAACCGTCTGGGAGGAGATCTCCGAGGGGAACGACATCATCGTGCTTGGCAACCGCCAGATCAACTCGCGGGCCTACTGCGCTCGCTTCAACTTCACCGGCGCCGACCAGCAAAAACGGGTCGGCGCCCTCTCCGGCGGCGAGCGCAACCGCGTGCACCTGGCGAAGGTGCTCAAGTCGGGCGCCAACGTGCTGCTGCTCGACGAACCTACCAACGACCTGGACGTCCACACCCTGCGCGCCCTTGAGGAAGGTCTGGAGAACTTCGCCGGCTGCGCGGTGATCATCTCCCACGACCGCTGGTTCCTCGACCGGGTGGCGACCCACATTCTGGCCTTCGAGAACGACAGCCAGGTCTTCTGGTTCCCCGGAACCTATTCCGAGTACGAGGCCGACTACCACCGGCGCAAAGGCTCGGCCGCCGACCAGCCCCATCGCACGGTCTATAAGAAACTGGTGCGCTAGTGCTACAATGAGACTTCGTCTCGGCGGGGTAGCGGGGGCCCGCGGCCCCGCAGGACTCCCCTACAATGAGAAGTCTC
>JAOACN010000032.1 GCA_026417815.1 Chloroflexaceae bacterium
CCACAGGTTGTAGGCCCGGTTGGTCACCTGCGGGAAGCGTCCAACCGATCCCGCCACGGTCTGGTACAGCCCCGGTCCTTCACCGAGCAGCACCAGCGGCGTGCTGAGGGCGACGATCAGGCTGAGGGCGATCAATACGCCCTCGACGAAGCCGCGGGGGCCATAGCGCCGCAGGGTGGCCGCGTAGATCAGGGGCGCCAGTACGATCGCCTGGGCCTTGATCAGCAGCCCCGTGGCCCAGGCCAGCCAGCTCCCGCGCCCCTGCCAGCGGTCGAGCCAGATGACCGCCGCCGCCATCGGCAAGGTCAGCAGCACATCTACCTGGCCCCACCAGGCCACGTTGATCCACACCGGCGGCGCCACGGCGTAGAGCGCGCCGAACAGCGCCGCTCGTGCCACGCCGCCGTGCCGGCGCGCCCAGCGATAGATCAGGCCCACGCTGAACAACAGCGCCACCAGGCTGGGCAGTTTGACGATGACGCGGGTGACCGCCGGCAGCGGATCGTAGTACGTGCCGCCCAGGAGCGATACCAGTGGGCCGAGCAGCCAGAGCGTGGCCAGGTTGATGGGCAGGTAGTCGCACCCGTAGTACGAGAGATCGGCGAAGCGGCCCTCCATCATAAAGCCCATCCAGCGCGCCGACAGCTCCAGATCTCCCACCGGGTCGGGCGCCGTGAGCCAGGGCAGGCAGCAGACCAGGGCCAGCGCCAGCAACCCGCCAAGGGCCAGCGTATCCCGCCGGCTCCAGGCAAGCGGCGGCCAGATCGGTGGCGGAAGGGGCGGCCAGAAGCGCCCGATCAGCAGGGCGCCGACGGCGCCGGTTCCGCCGAGTAAGAGCAGGTTGCCGAGGAGGGCGTAGCGCCAGGCCCCGGCGGCCTGCCAGGCGCAGGCGGCGATCTGCAGGCCGAGCACCCCGGCGGCGGCCCACGGCGCGGAAAGCCCGGCGCGGCGCAGGAGCGCGTACCAGCTCACCGTGGCGAAGAAGAGCGCGGCAAAGAGAACCGCTGGCGGGCGGTCCTGGCCGCCAACCAGCAGGCTCTGCACCACTACGCCTAGCTGGCGTCCCTTGATCTCAAAGGGCGGCGAACGCAAAATGAGGGTCAGCCGTTCCCCGGGGTGAGGGGGCAGCAACAAGTAGTACTTGCGCAGTCCCGGCTGCACGACAAAATGCTGTGACAGGCCGCGCGCGGCAAGTTCGAGGCGTGTTGGGCCATCAATCCCACTGGAGAGGCGCATGCGCAGGACCAGGCGCCCGCCGGGATTAGGTGGTTGCAGCACTCCTTCCCCCATGGTCCAGCGAAAGAAGCCCGGCCGATCGGCCAGGGTTTCAACCGCGTGCAACCCGGAGGTGGGCAGCATCGCAGGCAGGGCCGTGACATCGAAGGTGGCGCTGCGCTGGCCAGAATAGACCAGGCCGAGGCCGAAGAAGGCGGTCGTCAGAACGAGGATCAGGGCAATCAGGTCGGCGACAATTCTACGCATAGCGCCGGCCATTATACCAGTTCATGCCGGAGGGGCGAAATCTCTCTTGCCCCTCCGGCCAGGGCTGCTGCAACGTCCGCCTCCGGCGGGGGGATTGGGGCGGCGTAGCCGCCCCCGGATGGTTGTTTTTCGTTGCCAACGAAAAACCTGGAGGTTGAGGCTGTTACCAAAACCTCATACCAATTCCTGTTGAACACGCTGCACGCACATTATCGCCAGGCCCCATTCGGAAGCCACATACGCCATCCAAAATCCCATTAATCCCCCACCGCGACGACGCGGGCCATCCGCGGCTGCCGCGGATAGCCGCGCCGGCGCAGGTTGCCCGCCGGGCGCATGGCCAGCGGCGCGACCCGCGGCGGGCGGGCGGCCACGGCGGCCGGCGCTGGCTCCGCCAGCGACGTGAGGTTTGGCTGGTAGCCCAGCAGCCTGGCGATCGTCGCCTGATCCTGCTGGGGCACGTAGCGTGAGACGAGCCGGCCCTCGCGCTCCGTAACGATGATCCGCGCCGGTTCGGGGCTGAGGCAGTGGTGCGCCCCGCCGCGCCCCGAGATCATCTGCTGGTAGGCGCCCACGCCAAAAATTGCCAGCACCAGGCCCGCGCCGGTGTCGGGCAACATCAGCGGCGCGCGGTCGGGGCGGGGGTAGACATCGTCGCTGTCGCAGGTGCGGCGTCCCCCCAGGCGCACCGGGCGCGCCGGGCGCTCCCAGTCGCTCAACGGCAGAATCACGAACTCCTGTCCCTCAACCAGCAGCGAGTCTGGCAGGGTGACCATCAGGCTGCCGTTGACCAGGTACCAGTCGGGCGCGCCCGGCTGGCCCCGCTTCACCGCGCCGACCTCGAGCAGCACGACACTGTGGGTCGCCACCGTGTAGCGTCCGAACTCGCCGATCAGATCCGGCATTGGCACACCATGGACGGCGCAGGTATCGCGAATGGCGACCATCAACCGGGTCAGAAAGCCCTCGTAATCGAAGCTGAACCCCAGACGGTAGCCCGATGTCGGCATCCCGCCGCCGAAGTTGAAGTAGCGCAGCGTGGGGGTGACGCGCCGCAGACGCGCGTAGTTCTCGACCGACTCGCGCAGGGTTGCCAGGAAGTGGGCCTCGTCTTCCACCTGGCTGCCGATCATGGCATGGTAGAGCACCAGTTGATGCCCACTGCCGGCGATGCGGGCGACGGCCCGCCCGATCTCGTCGGCGGTCAGGCCAAAACGATCGTTGCCCGGATGGGTCCCGTCACGATTGCCCGCGGCGCGCTCGCGCACCCCGAATTGCAGCGGCGCCGGCGTGTCAAGTAGCGCCTCCAGTTCCTCCAGATCATCGAGCACCGGGATCACGTTCGCGCAGCCGTCCAGGCGCAGGTCGCGGATCGCGTCGAGATACCCTCCTTCCTTCGAACCGTTGCAGCAGATCAGCCGGTCGTTGGGAAGCAACCCTTGCCGAAACAGGCCACGGGCGATCACCACATCAGCCGCGGCGGACGTCTCGTAGTGCGCGCCGGCTTGCAGCGCCGTTTGCACCGCCTCGGCGGCGAAGTTGGCCTTGGTGGCGTAGGCGTACAGAAAGCGCCCCGCATACTCGGCTTGCTGCCGCGCCCGTTCGGCCCAGTTTCGCATCCGGACGATCTGGGTGCTGATCTGCGGGGTGTACACGACCTCCAGGGGAGCGCCGTGGCTCCGCGCCAACTCGGACAGGTTCAACCGTCCGCCCAGCATCAATGCGCCATGCTCGCGGCTCAAAAAGTCGGTCAGTTGGCCCTCACCCGTAAAACCGAAGTGGTCCCGCATGTAGTCGGCGTAGGTTTGCTGCTTCACTTTATATCGATCCCTCCCAGGTATCATGCAATCTTCCAGGGAAACCTGATTTCCCTGAACCCTTCCAGGCCGTCCGGCGGGGGCGTGGGGAATCCTCTTTGCCCCACTCTCCGCCAACCGACCCCCGGGCGCCGGAGGCTCCCGCGGGCAGGGGCACGGGGAAAGCCGGTTTCCCCGATCCTTTCCAGGCCGTCCGGCGGCTGCGTAGGGAAACGGGGTTTCCCCACCCTCCTCCAACCGGCCCCGGGGCGCCGGAGGTTCCGACATCCGACGACGGTGATCGAACCGCACGGTCAGATCACCGCCCTGAGGGGCGGCATCACGCTCTCTAGCGCGCACGGAATCAAACCGTGAGGTGCATCCTCACAGTCCGACTGGAACAGGCGGTGGTGCGCTGCGCTGGGGGATCAAAAAAGCCCTTGCCTCGGCAAGGGCTTGCGGGGAACCAGAGAGGAACGACGCGCGAGGCGTCGCTATCCAGAGGCAGGCGTATCAGACGCCTGCCCGGCCGCAAGCCGCATGGCGATGCAGTTCGCAGTGCGCAGCGCAAGTGCGCGCAGTTGTTGGCAGACGTCCATACAACCTCACAAAAGCCCGCCCGGCGCCATCAGAAAGAAAGGGGGTCAACAGCGACCGCCGTGATGACGACATCCGTTTCGTGTTCGGTGTTGCGTGTTGCGCTGTGCCGGGTGCCTTCCCGGAACGCGAAACCCGTCACCAAAACGTAACGGGGGGCGCGAGTACTGTGACTGATTGGCTCAGCCAAGGGTGCATTATACACCCCAGGTTCGCAAGCGTCAATATGCGTTTTCTTGCTTTCCGGTGAGAAAATTGACAACCGTTCGCAGAATGATCTTGATGTCGAACAGCAACGACCAGTTCTCAATATAGTACAGATCGTAGCGCGTGCGTTCCTCGATGCTGGTGTCGCCGCGCAGCCCGTTGACCTGGGCCCAGCCGGTGAGGCCGGCTTTCTCTTTGTGGCGGCGCATGTAACGGGGGATCTGCTGGCTGAACTGCTCGACCCAGCGCGGTTGTTCGGGGCGCGGGCCGACGATGCTCATCTCGCCCAGCAGCACGTTGATCAACTGGGGCAATTCATCGAGACTGGTGCGGCGCAAGAAGCGCCCCACCCGCGTGACGCGGGGATCGTTGGGGGTGGTCCAGGCGCCGAGTTGCTCGGCGTCCACACGCATGGTGCGAAACTTGATCATCCAGAAGGGCCGCTGGTCCATCCCCACCCGTTCCTGCAGGAAGAATACCGGTCCCGGCGACTCCATTCGGATGGCCAGGGCGATCAGCAGCAGCACCGGCGCGCCGAGCAGCAATACGGTGGTGGCTACCACGACGTCCAGGGCCCGTTTGAGGGCCCGGTTCCAGGGGTTGTCGAGCGCCGCGTTCTTGACCGATACCAGCGGCAGGTCGCTCAGGTCGCCGATCGAAATATCATTGTTCGTGATCAGTTGGAAGGTGTCGGGATAGACCTTGATTTCGACCGATTCGTCGTCGGCGAGGCTGATGATCTCCAGCAGGTCCTGGGTGGAACGCCCTGAGAGGGCGATGATCACCTCGTCGGCCTGGGTGGCCCGCACCACCCGCCCGAGCTGGCTGGTGCGTCCGAGGACGGGCAGGCCCTCGACTTCGCTGCCGACCGGCGCCGTGTCGCTCACGAAGCCCTGCACGCGGTACCCCAGGGCCGGGCGGCGGCGAATGGTGCGCCAGACGAGTTGCCCTGGCTCGCGGGCCCCGACCAGCACCACCCGGCGGGTGTCGATGCCGTGGCGTCGCAGCCAGTACACCACGCCGCGATGCAGGCCGCGGAGCAGCACCGCCGCGCCAATGGCGAACGCCCAGCTCCACACCAGCACGTCGCGGCTGATGGGCAGATCCTGCCCGCCCAGTTGCGGGAGCAGAGTGTTGATCACGATCCCCGCCACGGCCACCAGCGACACCGCCGTAACCACTTTGAAGGCCTCGTCAACCCGCGAGGCGCCCCGGCGCATCTCGTAGAGGCCATTGGCGGCGAAGATGCCCAGCGCGGTCAGGTTGAAGAGCAAGGCGAAACGCACGACCTCCATGGGGTTAGAAGGCAGCCGATCGCCAGCGGCCTCGATCGTCGAGCGAAAATAGAGGAACACGCCCACGACCGCGCCGTTGAGCGCCAGCAGGTCGCAGAGCATCAGCCCGAGGCGCAGTAACGCGCGCCAGGTGCGGGGCCGCAGGGCCGGGCGAGCCCTAACTGACCCGGCGCGCCGCCGGGGGGAGGAGGAGATTACGGCCAAGTGCCAGCAGCTCCTTCACGGTAATGCCGGTCTCAATTAGCGCGTTGAGCGGGGCCGGCGTCATCGCCCGATAGTGCTTGCGATGAAAGATGCGCATCGCGTCGTAAAAGGCGCGGATTGATGGAATGGGCCGCCGGCTGCTCGCGGCCCGTTTGTAGTGGTAGACCACTACCCGCGGGTAGTAGACGATCCGCCAGCCGTACTGCTTGATGCGGTAGGCCCAGTCCAGATCCTCGCCGTACATAAAGAACTGCTCGTCGAGCAGGCCCACCTCGCGGATCACATCCTCCCGCAGCAGCATGCAGGCGCCCACCACCGCGTCAACGTCCGTCTCCACATCCGGGTCCAGGTAGGTCAGGTTGTAACGGGCGAAGCGCGGGTGGCGCGGAAAGAGCCGCGCCAGCCCTACCATGCGGTAGAACGCGACTTCGGGGCTGGGAAAGCTGCGCCGGCAGGCCAGATCGAGCGAGCCGTCGGGCAGGAGCAGTTTGGGGCCAACTACGCCCACGTCCGGGTGGCGCTCCAGGTACTCCACCAGCCCGTCGAGCGCCCCGGGCGGCACCACGGTGTCGTTGTTGAGCAGTAGCACATAGCGTACCCGTGGGCCGGCGAGAATGGCCCGCAGGGCCAGGTTGTTCCCGTAGGCAAACCCGCCGTTCACCGGGCTGACGATCAATTGAACCTGCGGAAAGCGCGTCCGCACCATCTCCGCGCTGCCATCGGTCGAGGCGTTGTCCACGACCCAGACCGTCAGCGCGCAGCGGGTCGGCGCGGCATAGATCGACTCGAGGCAATCCGCCAGCAGATCGGCGCGATTGTAGTTTAGAATAACGACGGCGAGGCTCGACATAGCTCCTCCGGGCGGCCTGGCCCGCGTCGCTCTGTCTCTGGAGGCCAGTATACCACACGCCTCCGCGGCCCTTGCTGACGCCCGTCTGAGGCGCTTCTGCTGCAAAGGAACACGCCTATGCCCTCCCCATTTCCGGGCATGGACCCCTACCTCTGTCTCTTATACACATCTCCGAGCCCACGAGA
>JAOACN010000045.1 GCA_026417815.1 Chloroflexaceae bacterium
GGCGCTACCGTACGGCCGCAGGGCGCTACCGTACGGCCGCAGCGCGCTGCGGCCCTACCCGCCTATTCTCACCTCAGAAGAAGCTAAAACGTTTACGAATAGGGATCGGCGGCGGAGGGCTAATCGGGCCGTCGCTCAGGATCAGGGCCGGGATGGCGCGGGTCATGGCGTCGGCTTCGGCGTCGCCGACCAGTTCGGCGGCGCGGGCGCGGGCGGCGCCCAGGTTGGGCATGCGCCCGAAGTGGGGGCCGTGGGCATCGCTGCCAATGATCTGCACCAGCCGGTGGGTCACCAGTGTTTCGGCCAGGTGGCGCATCGCCGGCCCCTGCGAGCCCAGCAGCGCGTCGCCGGTGAGTTGCATCAGCGCGCCGCGCTCGATCAGTGGCACGAGGCTGTTCGGGTCGTCCTGCACGTAGCGCATACGCTCGGGGTGGGCGTAGACCACCCGGTAGCCGGCCACCTGCAGGGCGAAGACGATCCGCTCGACCACGTCGGCGGGGCTGCTGAGGGGGAACTCCACCAGCACGGCCCGGCTCTCGCCGTAGGGCAACAGTTCACCCGCCTTCAGCCGCTCCACTACGCCCGGCTCGCCGTAGATTTCGGTGCCCGGCACCACTTCCAGATTGATGTCCTCTTCGGCCAGAGCGGCGCGTAACTCGGCGAGCCGTTCGGCCAGCAGGGCCACGGTGTAGCGCGAGTGGTCAGCATTGGTCGAATTGCGCCCGTGGGGCGTGGCGGCCATGACCGATACGCCCATAGCCGCCGCCTCGCGGGCCATCCCAATGGCAGCCTCCAGGGTGCGGGCGCCGTCGTCGAAGTCGTGGAGAATGTGCGAATGCAGATCTATCATAGAGTTGGAAGAGCGCGGTAGTCGAACTGCCGACCTCCCCTGGCCCCTCAGTAGCTATAGCCACGCTCCAGACGCGAGCCATTGAGCACCACGCCAATGATATTGGCCTTCACCTTTTCGAGCATCTGCCGGGCTTCGCGCGCCCGGTCGCGGCGGGTGTGGCCAGCCTGCAGCACGAGCAACACCCCGTCCACGCGGGGCGCCAGCACGGCGGCATCGGTAACGGCAACCACGGGTGGCGTGTCGAAGAGCACCATATCGGCTTCGGCGCGCAGGCGCTCGATCAGCGCGCCCATGCGCCGGGAGCCGAGCAGGTCGGCCGGGCGCGGCGGCAACGGGCCGCTGGCCAGCAGGCGCAGCCCGGCCACGCCCGTCTCCTGGATGGGCAGAGGCCCCTCGCTCTGCTCCAGCAGGGCGCTGGTGAGCCCGCGGTCGTTGGGCACACCGAAGAGAGCGTGCAGACTCGGGCGACGCAGGTCGCAGTCTACCATGAGCACCCGCTGTTCGGCCTGGGCCATGGTCACGGCCAGGTTCGCCAGGGTGGTGCTCTTGCCCTCATCCGGCCCGGTGCTGGTAATCACCAGGGTGTGTAACGGGCGGTCGAGGCTGGAGAAGAGGATGTTCGTCCGCAGGGTGCGATAGGCCTCGGCGGCGGCGGAACTCGGGTCGCGCAGGGTGATCAGGGCGCGTTCGGCGGCGGTCCCGTTCACGGCCACAGCTTCCTCCCGGCTGCTACTTCTCGACCGTCGGGATGGCCCCGATGGTCGTCAATCCGACGAAGCGCTCGACATCGGCGCTGCTCTTGAGGGTATCATCAAGGTATTCAAGCACAAACACGAGCAAGACGCCAACGATCAGACCGAGGATGGCGCCGGCGAGCACATTGACGCGGGTGTTGGGGCTGATGGACACCAGGCGCGCCCGCTGGATCTGCTGGACGTTGATGCGCGCGGTGCCTTCCAGCGTGGCGTTGATGCGGTTCACCTCGGCGACGATGCGCGCGCCGACGGCGTCGGCCATGGCCATGGACTGGTCGAGCGTGGGCGCGTCAACCTCGATGACGATTTTCTGCTCATCGGGGCGGGGTTGAATGTTGACGTCTTCCATCCACCGTTCGCCGCTCACGTCGAAGCCGAGTTGCTGGCTGATCTGGTCGAGCACATCGGGTTGCAGCACCAGTTCGCGGTAGCTGTTCATGGAATTGCGCAGCACGATGTTGAGGCCATTATCGGCCTGGTTGGCAAAGGCCAGGTAGACGGCCTGGGCGCGAAAGGTCTGGGGCAGCAGTTTGCTCACCCCGTAGGCGGCCACGGCAGCGGCCAGAAGGGTAAGGGCCACCACCCACCAGCGTTTGATCAACACATTGACATAATCTGTGAGTTGCATAGGCATACCTGAGGTGAACATAGACGGGTAGCCGCGGCGCGCTGCGGCCGTACGGTACGGGGGCCGGTTTTCATCGCGGCGGTGTGCGCCATGCGTATGACCGTCTGAGGTGAAAACCTCCAGGGCAGGGACTTAACTCTGCTTTGTCACGTTGCCCCTCGCGGGGGTTGCGGGGGCCTGCCACCCCCGAAGATCTTCCTCTTCCTGGCGCGGTGCGACGAAGCCACGCCGCACCAGGAAGGGGAAAGCCTGGAGGAGCGTAGCCCCTCCGAACCTCCTCGCAGCGGAAGCTGCGGCAAGTGACAAGGTAGAGTCAATTCACAGACCACTGAGTAACCCTGGTTGGCCACCCCTCGACGGAGAAAGCCAGATCACTCTTTCGGGATCACGCCAATCACGCGCACGCCAAGCCACTGTTCGGCCTGGCGCGGGCTGCGCACCCTATCATCGAAGGCGTTGAGCAGAAAGGCCAGCCCGACCCCGGCGGCAAGAGCGAGCGCCGCGCGCAGGGCGACGTCGCGCAGCACGTCGCGGCGGCCCGCCACCGGGGTTGCCGGCCCGGGCGGATCGAGCACGGCCACGTGCAGCCCGCCGGCAGAGGCGCGACCCCAGTACTTCAGCCCGCCGCTCTGGAGGGTCGCCAGCGTGGCGCGGAGCAGGGCGTTCGCCGCTTCGGGGGTGCTGGCAACGGCGCGGAAGGTCACGGCCCGATGGGTCACGTCCGCCTGGAGGCTGCCGCGGATCGTTGCGGCGTCAATCGGGTAGCCCTCGGCCACCATGGCGGCCCGCACATCGGCGGCGAAGGTGGCGCTTCCCACGACGAAAGGCAGGTCGTCGAGGAGGTACTCCGTGGTCATCCAGGTGGAACGCTCGTCAACATCAGGCAGCGGCGAGGGCGCCGAAGCCGAGAGCGGCGCACGCGAGACCAGGGCCAGCGCGCTGGTCTGGTAGGCCGGGGCGCGGCCCAGGGCCAGGGCCAGGCTGACCGCGCCAGCGATGAGGGGGGGCAGCAGTACCAGCAACCAGTAGCGCCGCAGGATGGAAAGGTACTCGTACAGATGCATGCTCAGGCAGAAGATAGGCGCTGCGGGGGCGGCCTCCTGGTGACGGCGCGTCCGACCCGCGGTGGAGCGTGCGCGTTACCGGCGCGCCCCGCGCGCACCGATGCGAGTGAGCCAGCGGATCGGATTTCAGCGGGCGCGCGCAACACGCTCCTCCTGCCGGGACCCCACGGCCTCATCGATCACCGCGCGCATCTGGCGCAGAAAACGCTCGCGGCCAAAGTGCTCGGCGTGCCGGCGAATGGTCAGCGCGTCATACGTGTCGTGCTGCGCGGCAAGGACGGCGGCAGCCAGGGCCGTAGCCGTTGGTTCGTAGAAAAACCGCCCTGTTACCCCCTCGACCACCGTCTCCAGCGCGCCGCCCGCGCCGTAAGCGATCACCGGGCGACCGGCGGCCATGGCCTCGACGGGCGTAATGCCAAAATCCTCCTCGCCGGGAAAGACAAACCCGCGACAGCGGGCAAACAGGTCACGCCGGGTTGTTTCGTCCACCCAGCCGAGAAACTCGATGGTTGGACCGGCCAGGCGTTCCAGACGTTGCCGGTCGCGACCGTCGCCGAAGATCTTCAGCGGCAGGCGCAGGCGGTTAAAGGCCTCGATAATCAACTCGATACGCTTATAGGGGATAAGGCGCCCGCCGGCAAGGTAGTAATCGGCTGCGGGCTGCGGAGCGTAGGGCGGCAGATCGACCGGTGGCGGCACCACCTCGGCCTCGCGCCGGTAATACCGGCTGATACGCCTGGCGACCTCGCGTGAATTGGCGACAAAGACATCCACCCGATTGGATGTCACCACGTCCCAGAGTCTAACATAGGTGAGCATGAAGGGCAAGAGCAGGCCAGGCAGCCCGCCGATCCCCTCGCGGAGCATATAGTCCTGGCTACGCCAGGCGAAGCGCATCGGCGTGTGGCAGTAACAGATATGCAGCGCGTCGGGCCGTGGGATGATCCCCTTGGCAAAGGCGCTGCTGCTGGAGAGGATCAGATCGTAGTCGTGCAGGTCAAAGCTCTCGAAGGCGCTCGGATAGAGCAGAAAATAGCGCCGAAAATGCCGGCGCCAGCCTGGAACCCGTTGTATGAACGAGGTGCGAATGTCCCAGCTACGGTAGGCTTCCGGCATGGCGTCCGGGTCATAGACCGAGGTATAGACAGGCGCGTCGGGGGACCTGTCTCTTATACACATCTCCGAGCCCACGAGACC
>JAOACN010000129.1 GCA_026417815.1 Chloroflexaceae bacterium
ACTTTGTCACTTGCCGCAGCTTCCACTGCGAGGAGGTTCAGAGGGGTTGCACCCCTCCAGGCTTTCCCCTTCCTGGTGTGGCGCGGCTTCGCCGCGCCACACCAGGAAGGAAAGATCTTCGGGGGCCTGCGGCCCCCGCAACCCCTGCCAGGGGCAAAGCGACAAACTAGAGGGGCGCGGGGAGGCTGCGCCTCCCCGCATCCCCCGTTCCGCCCGCGACGGACCGACAGTCCTGGCCTGGCCAGGGAGCGCCCCCGCCGCGGGCGGCACAAGAAGCATTGCGGCGGGCTGCACCCTCCGCGCCTCCCCGAAGGAAGATTCGCACAACGGGCCGGGCAGCAAAGCCATACCTTCCCAGGTCAGGCTGAAGCATTGACCGCGCCAGTGCTCTGGCCCCATACCCGGCAACGAAGCTCGGACGCAGTACGAGACCTCAGATCCGGCCAGCGGCCCACACGGCCAGTTGCTCACGGAAAATCTTGGCATTGTGCCGGATGTCCACCGGGAAGGCCGGATGTACCAGAAAGGTGGCGATACCGGCGGTCATCGGGTAACGCGCGCCCAGGGCGCGCAATTCGCTCAGCAGGCGGGCGCGCGCGGCGGCCGCGCGCAGCACGCGCCGGTCGCGCGGCTCGACGATGACGACCGGGCGCTGCGCCCCCATCTCGCCCACACCGACCAGGGCGCTGCGGGCCACCTCCGGGTGCTGGTTGAAGATCAACTCCACCGGCTCGGTGAACAGCGTCTCCACAGGCGTCACGACGCGCTGGCTCTTGCGCCCGTAGAACCACAGCCGGCCCGCGTCGTCGAGATAGCCCAGATCGCCCATGCGGTGCCATACGCCGTCGGAGTCGGCGATCTTGGCCCGCGCGGTGGCCTCGGGACGGTTGATGTAGGTCTTCGTCACCGAGGGACCCTTGACGCAGATCTCGCCGACCTGGAAGGGCGGCAGCGCCAGGGCCTCGTCCCAACGCTCAATCGGCGCCTCGCTGATGGGGATGATACGCAACGTCACCTCGGGCACGGGGCGCCCCACGCACGTGCCCGCGGTTGGATCGGCGCCGCGACCGGCAATCGCGGCGAGCACCTCGGCGCCGCTGATTGACGTGATCGGCAGGGCCTCGGTGGCGCCGTAAGGGGTATGCGTATCGGCGGCGGGCGCCAGAATGCGCCGGAAGCGTTCGTGAAGCGACGCGGGCACCGGCGCCCCGGCCATCAACACGCGCCGCAGGTGCGGCAGGGTAATGCCGTGCTCAAGGCAATAGGCGCTCACCCGCGCCCAGATCGCCGGCGAGCCGAAGGTGGAGGTGACCCGCTGGTCCTGCATAAAGGCCACCACGGCGGCGGGGTCGCACGCCGCGGGACGAGTGGGGTCAATCGGCGGGATGGCCGAGGTGCAGCCCAGGGCGACGTTGAACAGGGCAAACAGGGGAAAGGCCGGCATTTCCACCTCGCCCGGCTCGATGCCAAACAGGTCGCGCAGCAGACGCACCTGGGCCTCGAACATGGCGTGCTCGTAGAGCACCCCCTTTGGGACGCCGGTACTGCCGGTGGTAAAGATGATCGCCGCGGGCGCCTCGGGGGCGACGGGTTCGAGGGGAAACGGCGCATCGAGCGGCACGCTCAGGTCGGCGAGGTTCACGTCGCCGAGGGGGATGAAGCGCGAGCCGACAACGACGCGCCGCCGCGCGGCGCGAAAGGCCCGCGGAAAGATCAGCGCCGCCAGATGCGCCCGCGGCACGCCAATGAGGACCTCGGGAGCGCACTCCTCGATGCACTGCGCCAGGTTGCGGCGGCCCATCGCCGGGTCAATCAAAATGGGCACGGCGCCAACCTTCAACAGCGCGAAGGTCAGGCTGATCAGGGGGATGCCGGCGGGAACCATCGAGAGCACCCGCGTGCCTGGCCCGATCCCGGAGGCGCTCAGGCCCCAGGCGTAGCGGTCGCTCACCCGGTCGAGTTCGGCGAAACTGAGGCGCCGGTAGATCGGTCTGCCGGCGCGGTCCTGGCCCACCCCGGCCACCACGGCGGTCTGTTCGGGGCGCTCGCGGGCCATCTGCGGCAGGTAGCGGGCGATGTTGGCGCCGTAGACTGCGGTTTCGGCTGGTTCCAGTTTGATGGTCATATGTTTGTCGTTCTCAAAAAAAGGCGTGACGTATGCCCTGTGGGTTCGTCGTTACCCTGACTGAACTCACCCACAGCATGCGGGTGTTGCCTGGTGATGATAGGACGACTAATGAAGATTAAGAATATAAACCGGTATTCGCTCTATCTCTCCTTTGTCACTTGCCGCGGCTTCCGCTGGGAGGAGGTTCGGAGAGGTGCAACCCCTCCGAACGTTCCCCTTCCTGGTGCGGCGCGGCTTCGCCGCGCTGCACCAGGAAGGGAAGATCTTTGGGGGCCTGCGGCCCCCGCAACCTCCGCCAGCGGCAAGCTGGAAACCCTCCGCGCCCTCCACGGTGCGTTGTGTTTGGCAAATGTGAACATGATGCCTGCCAGAGTAGCCAGAGGCGACCCGTTTTACGCCAGGAATCGCCGCACGCGCGGCACGATCTCCTCGTGGGCGTCTTCGAGCACGTAGTGACCGGCATCGTCAAAACGCACCGCCTCGGCGGCGGGGAAGCGTTCGAGCCAGCCCGCAAGAAAATGGTCGGTGAAGCACCAGTCCTTACCGCCCCAGAGAATGAGCATCGGATGCTTCCGCAGCGCGGCCAGATCGCGGTCAATCGCGTCAACCACGGCCCAGGTGGGATGACGGGGACTCATGGGAATATCGCGCACGAAACGCTGGATGGCGACGCGGTCGTGCCAGGAACGGTAGGGCAGCAGGTAACCGTAGCGCACCTCGGGGTGCATGGGGCGTTCCACGGCCATCACCGTGCCGCCGAGAACGAAGGCGTTGAGACCCCGCACCGCCAGGTCGCCGAAGAGCGGGTAGCGACACACGGCGATGCGCCACGGCAGCCGCGGCGAGAGAAAGGCCGCCGTATTCAGCACCACCAGACGCCGCACCCGCTCGGGGTGAGCCACGGCCCAGCCCATGCCGATCGGGCCGCCCCAGTCGTGCACCACCAGGTCTATCGGACCGAGATCCAGATGACTGAGCAGCCGGTCGAGGTTGGCGATGTGCGTGCTGAGGGTGTAGGGATACTCCTGGGGTTTGTCGGAAAGCCCGCAGCCCATGTGGTCGGGAGCGATGACCCGGTGGGCATCGCGGAGGCCGGAGATGAGCCGGCGGTAGTAGAACGACCAGGTGGGATTGCCGTGCAGCAGCACCACCGGCGGGCCGGCGCCTTCGTCCACGTAACTCAACAAGCCGCCAGGCACGGCGAGCCGCTGCGTGCGAAAGGGGTACATCTTGCGAATGGGCGACAGATCCACATCGAGGTCGCCGGCCAGGGTCGGCTGCATAAGGCACCTGTGTCAGAGCAGACGTGGCTCTCGCCTGCGTTTCCGCTGGAGGGGGCGGGAAGGCGGAGCCTCCCCGCAACCCCGGTTCCGCCCGCGGCGGTAGACTCGTTCTGGCTTCGCCGGGCGCCTGCCCGCCGCAGGCAGATCCAGCGGAGGGCTGCGCCCTCTGCACCTCCTCCCGACCGTTACTCAAAAAGCCGCGCAGCGAAACGTAAACACTATGAGCAGTATAAAGGCAAACCGGAAAAGGGAAAAGGCGGCAGGGGCATGGGGGAAACCCGGTTTCCCCACACCCTCCAACCGACGTGGTTCCTTGACAGCAACCGGAGTGGTGGTACGATACCTATACTGTTAGTTCATCTAACTAACCGACTGAACCATGGAAGGGCCATCCGATGCCGTTGCCCTCCCGGAACCGTGAGGAGCCACATCTCGACAACGCGCAACGCCTGCTGTGTCTGGTTGAGCGCCTGCGCCCGCAGTTGATCGGCCCGACCTTTCAGCGGCTCACCGAACTGCACCTTTCTCCGTCGCATATTCGCCTCATGCGCCTCCTGCGCTCGGAGGGGCCGCTGGCGATGAAGGAACTGGCCGGGCGCCTGGGGATCAGCCCGCCCTCGGTGACGGCGCTGACCCGGCGGCTGGCGGCGACGGGGCTGGTGACGCGGCGCCCCCATACCGAGGATAGCCGTGTGGTGCTGCTCGAACTGACCCCCGCCGGTGAGAGGTTGCATGCGCAGGTCGTCGAAGAGCAGATGACGCGCATGGGCCAGTTTCTGGCCGGGCTTTGCCCGAATGAGCAGGAACTGCTGCTCAACCTGCTGGAGCGGGCCATTCGCGCTGGCGAGGAGCGTCTGGAGGGGCCGGAAGGGCCACGCCCTCCCAGGAAAGCAAGCGGCTAACTGACTGCAGGGAGGGTCTGGGAGGGCTACGCCCTCCCAGAAAAAGATCGGACAACCCGGTTCTGTAGATAGGCTCTTAACCAACAAGGAAACCACCTTGCAAGCTCAAATGAACCCGCCGGCGCGGGTGGGGGCCAGCGGCGCCGCCACGCAGCGCCGCGGCCTGCTACGCGCCCTTGGGTACCTCGGCAATCAGCGCCGCAGCGCCCTGATCGCCTATGGCGCCCTGGTGATCGCCACCCTGGCCCAACTCGCCGTGCCCCAGGTGGTGCAAAACATGATCGACGCCGTGACCCGGACCGGCGCCAATCTGGCCGTCGCCGAGGGGGTCATCCTCAACGGCGCCGCGCTGATCCTGCTCTTCGCCGTGCTGCGGGGCGTCTTTTCCTTCCTCCAGGCCTTCATGTCGGAGAGCACCTCCCAGGGGCTGGCCTTCGATCTGCGTAACGCGATCTTCGAGAAGATCCAGCGGCTCTCCTTCAGTTACTACGACCAGAACCAGACCGGGCAACTCATGGTCCGCGCCACCGATGATGTCGAGCGCCTACGCACCTTCATCGCCCAGGGCTTGATTATGAGCGTCCAGGCCTTTCTGCTGCTCAGCGGGGCGCTTGTGGTGCTGGCCCTCACCAATCTGCAACTGACCCTGGTGGTCTTGCCGCTGTTGCCGATCGCCATGGTGATCTTCGTCATCTTCGGGCGCCTGATCCAGCCCCTCTTCGCGGTGGTGCAGCAGAAACTGGCCGCGCTCAACACGATTCTCCAGGAGAACCTGGCCGGCATCAAGGTGGTCAGGGCCTTCGCCCGCGAGCCGTATGAGGCCCGCCGCTTCGACGTGGCGGCCACCGAGCTAATGGCCCAGCAGTTGCGCGTCAGCCGGGTCTTCTCGTTCCTGTTTCCGGTGGTCTTTCTGGTGGCGCAGATCGGCCAGGCGGCCATCCTCTACTTCGGCGGGCAACAGATCCTCGGCGGCACGCTCAACCTGGGCGAGTATCAAAAGTTCAGCCTGTACCTGGTCTACGTTTTCTTCCCCCTGGGCCAGCTTGGTTTTATCATCGCCCTGATGGCCCAGGCGGCGGCCTCGGCGGATCGCATCTTCGAGGTGCTGGATACGCAGAATGAGATCAGCGACCGCCCCGATGCCTATCCACTGCCGCCGATCGAGGGGCGCGTCGAGTTCCGCAACGTCACCTTCCGCTACTTCGGCACCAGCGAACCGGTGCTGCGCGACGTCAGCTTCGTGGCCGAACCGGGGCAGACCGTCGCCCTGCTCGGCGCTACCGGCAGCGGCAAGACCAGCATTATCAATCTGATTCCCCGCTTCTACGATGTGAGCGAAGGGGCGGTGCTGATTGACGGCCACGATGTGCGTGACGTTACCATTGACAGCCTGCGCTCGCAGATCGGGATCGTGCTGCAGGAGACGAACCTGTTCAGCGGCAGCATCCGCGACAATATCGCCTTCGGGCGGCCCGAGGCCAGCGACGAGGAGGTGATCGCCGCGGCGCGAGCGGCAGCGGCGCACGACTTCATTATGAGCTTCCCCGAAGACTACGCCACTCGCGTGGGCGAACGCGGGGTGACCCTCTCCGGCGGGCAGAAGCAGCGCATCGCCATCGCCCGCGCCCTGCTGCTCAACCCGCGCCTGCTGATCCTCGACGACTCGACCAGCAGCGTTGACCTGCAGACCGAGCAGGCCATTCAACGCGCGCTGGAGCGTTTGATGGAGGGGCGCACGAGCTTCGTGATCGCCCAGCGCATCAGCACCTGTCTCTTATACACATCT
>JAOACN010000144.1 GCA_026417815.1 Chloroflexaceae bacterium
GGGGGGGGGGGGCGCCGGGCCCCCCCCCCCTTGGGGGGGGGTTGGGGGGGGGGGCGAAGATGTCACGAAACTTACTTTACATCTGGCACGTCTCTTCCGTCCGAGCCCGGGTGATGGGCCGGCCCTCGACCGGTTGGGCCAGAATTCTGGTCCGCTAGGGCCGAAGGATTGGCTGCGCCAATCCTTCGGCCCTACTTCCTCACCGGGCGTAAAGACTTTGTTACTCCCATCACTACGCCGGTGCACTATCATGAAACGCAACTCTCACGTGAACAGGGGCACGCACGGGAGGGTCCGGGAGGGTGCAACCCTTCCAGGAGAATCTCTTTACCCATCGGTTCGATGAACCACGGAAGGAAGATCACCGATGGACACTCATGGTACGGCGGTCGCGCCTGCAACGCAGGTAATCACCACTCCGCAAACGGGCAACATTTATGTCAATGCGCAGCCGTGGGCGCTGACGCTCTCCGACAACCTGCGTGCCACCTTTGTCTTCGACCGCGAGGGGCGCCCGGTGAGTTGCTTTCTCAATGGCTGCAACTACCGCTTCGGGTTGTCGGGGCTGATCCTGATGAAGGTCTCCCGTCCCGGCGCGCCCAAGCTGCGCCGGCTCCTCGCCGACGACGAGGCGGTCCAGCTACGCGCCAGCGTGCGCGAGCATGTGAGCCGCATTGCTGCCGGCATCGCCGCAGCCGTGCCGGACGATGTGCGAGCCTGGTTGGAGGAAATCGTCGCCTGGGACGAGGCCCGCGTCCGCGCCGATCGCGAACGCTTTCTGCGTATCTACCGTCCGGTCAGCATTGTGCCGCCCGACCAGTACCGCGCCCTGGTGCTACAGGTCACCGAGGGCTGTAGCTGGAACCGGTGCAGCTTCTGTAGTTTTTACCGCGATCGGCGCTTCCGGATCAAGACGGCCGCGGCGTTGCGCGAGCACATTCGTCAGGTCAAGGCGTTCCTCGGACGCGGCATCAGTATGCGGCGCACGATCTTCCTCGGCGACGCCAATGCGCTCATCGTTCCCCAGCCGCGCCTGCGCGAACTGTTTGCGGTCATCCGTGAGGAGTTTCCCGGCGGCGAGGAGGGGCCTTCTCCCGACCTCTACGCTTTTCTCGACATCTTCGGCGCCGTGCGGAAGAGCAGCGAGCAGTACGCCGAGTTGCGCGACCAGGGGCTGCGGCGGGTCTACATCGGGCTGGAGAGCGGCGACGAGGCGGTGTTCCGCCTGCTCAACAAGCCCGGTACGCCGCAACAGGGGGTCGAAACGGTGGCGCAACTGAAGGCGGTGGGTCTCCAGGTAGGCATTATTCTGCTGGCCGGGGCGGGCGGCGCCGATCTCTCGCGCCGGCACGTGGCTCGCTCGCTGGCGGCTCTCTCGGCTATGGAACTGGACGCGGGCGACCTGGTCTACATCTCGCCGCTGATCACGCCCGACGACAGCGATTATGCGCGCCGCGCGCGCACCCTGGGTCTGGCGCCCCTTTCCGCCGCCGAACTCGCCGCCCAGCTTGAAGAGTTGAAAACCGGCGCGCGCGCCGCCACCGGCGGGCGCCCCCGTGTGGCCCTCTACCATATCGAGGAGTGGCTGTATTAGAGCGCAGTCGGATAACTGGTTATCCGATTGCGCTCCGAGCGGGCGCGGCCCGCCCGGCCCCTCCCCGCGGGCAGGCGGGGGAATGGGCAACCTGGCGCCCCCGATGGTCGGGTTGGATTCTCCTGGGAGGGCATAGCCCTCCCGGACCCTCTCCTTGCGCTCCGAGCGGGCGCGGCTCTCCCGGACCCTCCCCCTGGGCAGGCGGGGGAATGTAAGGACCTGGCGCCCCCGCTGGTCGGATTTCGACTCACCTGGGAGAGCTACGCCCTCCCAGCCCCTCCTCTTGCGCTCCGAGCGGGCGCGGCTCTCCCGGCCCTCCCCGCACGCAGGCGGGGAAGGGGCAACCTGGCGCCCCCGCTGGTCGGCTTTGATTCTCCTGGGAGGGCGTAGCCCTCCCGGACCCTCCCCTTACGCTCTGGGCGCGGCCCGCCCGGCCCCTCCCCGCGGGCAGGGGGCGACGTGGGTATCAGGGGCGCACCTCGAAGCGCACCACCCGCACCTGGGTACTGATGATGCCTTCGGCGACCATGGCATACACGCCAGCGGTGAGTCCCGGGCCGGCAGTGACGCTCCAGCGCGCCGTGCCGGCGCGATCGGCCTGCACGTCGGCCCCATCGGCGCTGATGGTGGCAATGCTGCCATCGGGCC
>JAOACN010000168.1 GCA_026417815.1 Chloroflexaceae bacterium
CCCATGTTCACCTCAGGCGTTGCCCGGCTCAGGAAACCCCACCCCCATACCCGTACGGCCGCAGCGCGCTACGGCCTACCCGCCCATTTTAGGCGTTGCCCGGCTCAGGAAACCCCACCCCGCCAATCAACTCGCCGAGACGGGCCACGCTGAGTTCCTCCCGCGGCAGCGGCGGTGAGATGCGCCCGGCGAAGAAGACCAGCACCTCGTCGCTGTATGCGATCAGTTCATCCAGGTCCGCCGAGGCGAAGACGATCGCGCAGCCGTCGGCGCGGCGCGCGAGCAGGCTGTGCCAGATCGTCCGTGCCGAGGCCACGTCCAGGCCGCGCGTCGGCTGCTCGCACGCCAGCCCCCGGCAGCGCGGCGGCGCCAGGGCCAGCAAGGCCCGCTGCTGGTTGCCTCCCGACAGCGCGCTGATCGGGGTTAGCGGCGTCGCCTTGATATCATAAGCCGCAATTGCCTCCCGCGCCTCCCGCTCCGCCCGCCGGCGGTCCACCAGCCTGCCGGTCTGCTGCAGGGCAAAGTGATCGCTCAGCGAGAGCGGGCCGATCATCCCTTCGGCGAGCCGGTCCGCCGGCAGGTACTCGATCCCGGCCGCGCGGTAGGCCCGGCTGCTTGCGCCGGTCAGGTCGCTTGAGCCCACCATCACGCGTCCGGCATCGGGGCGCAAGCGCCCGGCGAGGAGCCGCAGGAGGATCTGCTGCCCGCTGCCGTCGAGGCCCGCCAGGCCCACCACCCGGCCCGCGGGCACCTCCAGGTTGAGGTTGCGGAGCGTAACCGCGCCCTCGCGCGCCGTCACGCCTTCCAGGCGCCACACCACCTCGCCTGCGGCAGGTCTGGCCGCGGGGCGCTCCGCGGCGCTCCGTTCAATCGCCGCTCCTGGCGCCTCTACGGCGGGGGTGTCGAACATCATCCCCAGCAGCACCGCCTGGGGTACGGGCATCGCCATCTGCTCCCCCACCAGCCGGCCTGCCCGCAGCACGCACACCGTGTCGCACAGCGCGGCAACTTCATCGAGTTTGTGCGACACGAAGAGCACGGTGTTGCCAGCGGCGGCCAGTTGGCGCAGCGCCGTGAAAAGCGCCCTCGTCTGCTCGGCCGTGATCCCGGTCGTCGGTTCGTCGAGGATCAGCACGCGGGCGCCGCACGCCAGCAGCCGGATAATCTCCAGTTGCTGGCGCTGGCCGATGCTCATGCGCGCCACGGGCGCCTCAGGCTCAACCGTGAACCCCAGTTGTCCGGCCAGGTCAACCAGCAGACGCCGGCCCTCGGCCCGCGAGCCAATCGCCGAGCGCGGCGTGGCGCACAACAGGTTTTCCAGCGCGGTGAAGGCGGGCACATCCAGCGGATCCTGGTGGATCATGCCCACCCCGGCCCGCAGGGCGTCACCGGGGCCGCGCAGCGCCGTTGCGCGCCCGTCGAAGCGGATGAAACCCTCATCGGGGCGCAGGAACCCCGCGATGAGCTTCATCAGCGTGCTCTTGCCCGCCCCGTTCTCGCCCAGCACGCCGTGGATCTTGCCCGCCTCGAAGCGCAGCGTCAGGCGGTCATTGGCCCGCAGCGTTCCAAACGATTTGCTCAGATTGTGGACCGCAACCTCCACCGCGTCCTCTGCCTGGAGTTATCGCCATACGACCCGGTTCGGGCCTGGCGCGGGGAGGCAGAGCCTCCCCCCAGTAAGGCCGAAGCATTGGCTGCGCCAATGCTTCGGCCCGACGATCGCCACCCGTCAGCATAGCTCGGACAGAGTACTACGGCGCGCTCTGCCCCTCGATACCTTCGAGCAACTGCTCGGTGTACCAGATGGTCTTATCATCGGCCACCTGGCCCGCGGGCACGAACACCGTCCCGTCCTGGTAATTAAGTGGACCGGTGAAGAGGTTGAGACTGCCATCGGCCAGTTTCCCGATGAACTCGTCCAGGATCGCGGCGTTCTCCGTGGTAAGCGCCGGCCCCTTCACAAAGCCGATCATGCTCGTCTCGGGGTTATTGATGTCGCTCCAGTCAGGGCCGATCCACTCCCACTGCGGCGTAAACTTGCCCGCCCGCGCGTCGGCGATAATCTCGGCGTAGCGCGGCCCCCAGTTAAAGAAGGGCACCCCCAGGCAGACCGCCTCGCCCTGGGCGCAGGCCTCTCGGTAGTCGTAGGGCACTGCCCAGACCCTCTTGCCGGCCTGCGAGGCCTTATTGGCCTCAACGATCCCCTCGGTCGTATCAATGCCCGAAACAATCACGTCGTAGCCCTCGTTAATGAAGTCGGTGGCGACCTTGGTGGGGTCGAGCGTCACGCCGGGAATGTTGAACCAGAAGCCGATCCACGTCACCTTGAAGGCCAGGCTATCCGCGGGCTTGCCGCGGTAGGTTTCCCAGCAGTACTTTGCCCCCAGGTAAGTTGAGTTGACCAGCCGGCGCGTCTCCGGGTCGATCAGCGGGCCAAGGTAGGCAATCTTGCCCGCCTCGCTCTGCAGGGCGGCGGCGCAGCCGGCCATCATCTTGCCGTACTCCATGCGGCCCATCAGGTTCGTCACGTTGGGCGGGGCGACGCCACGCAGCACCGCATCACCCGAAGCATGCAAAAAATAGACATCCGGATGCGCCTCGGCGGCAATGTTGGTTCCATCGGCGAATTCAGCCGAATTGGTAATAATGAACTTCGCCCCCTGGCTGATCAACTCTTCGATTGCTTGCTCTACCTGCACGTTTGGCCGGTCAGCGGGGTTCACCTTATCAATGTAGATCAGGCGCGTGCCTGGCACCTTCGTCTCCACATATTTAGCGCCCTCGAAGTGGGCCTGGTTCCAGCCGCCGTCGTTGGTGGGGCCAACCAGCACCATCCCGAAGACATACTCCTCGGACGCGGGGGCCGTAGTCGGCTGGGCAGTGGCAGGGGCCGTGGTGGGCTGGGCAGTGGCAGGGGCCGTGGTGGGTTGTTCTGCGGCAGGGGCCGTGGTGGGCGGCGCGGCGGGCGCCTGACCACACGCCGCCAGGAGGGCAGCGGCGAACAGCAGCGCGAGCAGCCGGTGGGGAGATGGTCGCATGGCGTCCTCCTCAGGGTATCTGTACGCAGAGCAGCACAAAGCGCGAACAACGGCCTCCGTTGCCGCTATTCGCGCCGAGAGAACACACGACGCGCGGCGCTACGGAGGGGGCCTCGTGCCCCACGGTAGCGACGCCGCTGCGTTTCTTAATTTCAGGTTAACCTCGCGACGCGGAGTATACTCGATTGCCGAAAGGGTGTCAAATCTGCCGGCGAGTACGGGTGTGACGAAACGTTCTGCACGTGCCGCGGCCCACCAGCCCGCCGGGCGCCTGATGAAGATTAAGAATATACCCCGGTATTCGGCCTATCTCTCCTTTGTCACTTGCCGCGGCTTCCGCTGGGAGGAGGCTCGGAGGGGTCAACCCCTCCGAACGTTCCCCTTCCTGGTGCGGCGCGGCGAAGCCGCGGGCTACCAATGCGAAGCCCACCTGCGCGGGCTATACCGGATTTCATGCTTAATCTTCATCAGCCGCCGGGCGCAGGGGAGCGCGCAAGACCTTTCGTCGCACCCGGTGAGTACAGCAACAAGTGTTCTACACCCGAGGACTGCGCCCTCCCACACCCTCCCCGCGGGCCGGGCGTCAAGAAACTTCGGGAGGGCGCACCGTCCCACACCCCTCGCGCAGGGCCGATGTTCCCAACCTACGGCAACTGGCAGCTATTGAGATCAACCTTATCGCGGGTGATCAGCCCGCTGGCGGGCGGTCTGACACGCCCCTCGACCCACCGCTCCAGAGCCTCGAAGGCGCTCCGGGCGCAGGGCAACAGCGGCTCGAGATCATTGGGGAAGATCGGCAGACCGGCAACCTCAAAGCCGCGCAGGAAGCCATCCACGTGGTTGCCGTTCTCCACCAGGTAGTAGCGGTGCAACTTTTCGCGTTGTCGTGGCGGGATCAACGCTACGTAGGGATCGGCGTTGGTCGCAGGGGGCAAGAGTGAGTCGAGGGTGCCGTGCACCGTAATGAGGGGCCGCCGGATCCGCCCCGTCAGGGACACCCGCCCCACGGCGTCCTTGACCTCCGCGGGCCGGCTGGCATAGTCATACTCGGCATCGAGGCCAGTGTAATCGGGGTCGAACTCCAGCCGATAGATGCGCTGCGTCAGCCCCCAGTAGATCTGATTGTGCACCGGCCAGAGGAACTCGGAGCCGGGCGCGAAGCCAGCAACAAGCATCGCCTGGCGCGCGGCCTCAACCTGCTCGGGGGTGCTGGCGGGGTTGGCGTAGATCGGGAACTGGGTCAGCGCCGTCGGCAGATAGGTGAAGAGGTTCGGGCCATTGCGGGTGAAGAGCGTGCCCTCCCAATCCACGCCGCCATCGTAGAGGCGCGGGTCGCGTTCGAGAGCGTAGCGCACCTGGTAGCCGCCGTTGGAGATGCCGAAGAGGTAGGTGCGTTCAGGGTAGCGACCGTAGTGGCAATGGATGACCTCGCGGACGGCGCGGGTGAGTTCGCCCACGCGGCGGTGCCACTCGGCGATGGCGTCGCCAGGACGCTCGCCATCAAGATAGAAACTCGCGCCGACGTTGCCCTTGTCGGTTGAGGCGTAGGCATAGCCCTTCGCCAGCACATAATCGCTGATGATGAAGTCGCTGGAGTACTGGCGCCGGTTGCCGGGCGAGGGGGCGATGACCAGTTTGCCGTTCCAGTTCCTGGGCAGGCGGATCACAAACTGGGCGTCATGGTTCCAGCCGTTGAAGGAGTTGGGCGCGTAGGGCGCGGGCGGGGGCGTGTCGGGGAAGTAGCCGTCAATCTGGATGCCCGGACCAGCCGTGGGATTAACCGTACCGGTCGCGTTGAGGCCGAACCAGTCCGTAGCGACGGTCAGGCCGAGGGGCAGCAGGGCGCTGACGCTGAGATCCTCCACGCAGGTGATCTTCTGCACCTCGGCGCCGGGGACGGGCAGTTCCTCGTTGGTCGGGCAGGCGCCAGCGCGGGCCGGCGGGGCGCCAACCAGCGCGGACGTAACCAGCAGCACCAGCACGAGCAGCAGCGGAAGCGTCCGGCGATACGACATCGTTGTCATCGGGCTTTTCTCCTGGGAATTACTACTGCGAGACGTTTCCTGTTGGACCCCTGCGGCTTCGCCGCACAATGGCGGCATAGAGCTTTCCTGGGAAGGCGACGCCCACCTCACTCCCCGACGGCGAGGGTATGGGGAAACCTGGTTTCCCCATACTCCTTCAACCAGCCTTGGGGACGCCGGGCGTTCTCCCACACCCTCTCTGCGGGCAGGGGTATGGGAAAACCTGCTTTCCCCCCATGTTACGAATTGTTCGTGGCGTGGCCTGGCCCTCCCATCCTTTCCCGCAGGCAGGGGTATGGGGAAACCTGCTTTCCCCCCATGTTACGAATTGTTCGTGGCAGGGCTGCGCCCTCC
>JAOACN010000654.1 GCA_026417815.1 Chloroflexaceae bacterium
CCTTGCGGGAGCCCGCGGCCCCCGCTATCCCCGCCGAGACGACGCCTCTATGAACAGGCGCCCCATGCCAGACGCTTCGCGAAACCGCGCCGCGGCCTCCGTTCGCCCACGGGCAGAGCCAGATGCGCCTGCTATTGCTCAGGCGCGCGGCATGGCCACGGCGCGCCCGGGCTGGTTGGCGGCCCTGGCCGGCTACACCCTGGTCGCGCTGCTGCTCCTGGCCCCCATCCTGCCGGCATTCGGCGCCGCCATCCCCGGCGGGCCGGTGGCCGCCGTGGATGGCTGGCAGAACGTCTGGAACCTGTGGTGGGTGCGCCTGGCGCTCTTCACCGGTCGTGATCCATTCTTCACCGATCTGCTGTTCTTTCCCCAGGGGACGGCGTTGCACCTGCAAACCCTGGGGTTCATCAATGGGGTGCTGGCGCTGCCGGTAACCGCCCTCTGGGGGCCGGTGGCAGGCTACAACGCGGCCATGCTCCTCGGTCTGATCCTGGGCGGGATGGCCGGCTACGCCCTGGCCCTGCGCGTCTGCGGCGCGCGGTGGGCCGCCTTTGCCGCCGGGCTGATCTTTACGCTCTCGCCCTTCCACCTGACACGGATCTGGGACGGGCAACTGGAACTCGCCATCCTCCACTGGCCGGCGCTGTACGCCCTGTTCTTGCTGCGCGCCGTCGAAGACGGTCGCCGGCGCGACGCCCTCCTTGCCGGAGTGTTCCTGGCCTGCACCGGTCTGTCGAGCTGGTACTATCTGCTGTTCATGGGCCTCTACGCTCTCGGCTTCGCGCTGCTGTGGGCCACCGGGCCCGGCGCGCCCCGCCAGGCAGCCAGCCAGACCGGGCTGAGTCTGCTGGTAGGCGGGCTGCTGCTACTCCCCGTGCTGGTCCCGGCGCTGCGTCTGGCGCTTGGCTCGCCCGGGGCAGTGCATCAGTTCACGGGCGAGGAGACGCTGCGGCGCTCGGCGAACCTGCTCGACTTCTGGCTGCCGAGCTACCTGCATCCGCTCTGGGGCGACTGGCTCTTCAAGCGAGTGGGCCGGGCCTGGCACGATTACAGCGGCGACTGGAACGTGGCCCTGGGCTACGGCGCGCTGGCGCTGAGCGCGCTGGCTGCGGCGCGGTATCCGCGACGCGCCTGGCGCTGGCTCGCACTCGCCGCTATGGCCCTGGTCTTTGCCCTCGGCCCACGCCTGCAAATCGGCCCGTGGCAGACCGGCATGCCGCTGCCCTATGCCCTGCTCGAGGCCCTGCCGGGAACCAGCCTGGGCCGGCGACCGCTGCTGTTCACGGCGGTCGCGACCATCGCGCTGACGCCGCCTATCGCCCTGGGCCTGCGATCCCTCGGGGCGATGGTGGGTGACCGGCGTCGCTGGCTGCTGGCCCTGCCCCTGGGCTTGATCGCCTTCGAACTGGCGATGCGTCCCTGGCCGCTACTGCCGGCGGATACGCACCCGCTCAACCGGCGTCTGGCCGCCGGCACGGGCGTGGTGTTCGATATGCCCGCGGCGGCCTACAAGTACGTCGAGCCCCAGCGGGCGCAACTCGTACACGCCCGGCCCATCCCGGGCGGCTACCTGGCCCGCCCGCCACGCTACACCTGGCCCTACGAGGCGCCCGGAGCGCGCACCCTCTGGCGAATGCATCCCGAACCGGCCTCGCCCTTCCTCGAAGGCTCCGACGGCCCCCTCGCCGCGCTGGCCTTCTACGGCGTGCGCGACGTGGTGGTGCGCTGGGATCAGATCGAGCCGGAAGGGATCCCCACCGTTCGGGAGGCGCTGGAGCAGGCCCTGCCCGGGCTGGCCCCGGTGTTCGAGGACGGAACGCGCAGCCTCTACCAGGTTCCGGCCAACCCCGGACGAGCCATCGCCGCCTTCAGCGGCGATGGCTGGCAGCGCCCCGAGAGCGACGGCCAGCAGACCTGGCGCTGGATGGGGCCGGAGGGTATGCTGACGCTGATCAATCCCGGCACGGAGGTGCGGCGGTTCACCTTGCTCCTCGTCGCCCAGAGCTACCGCGCGCCCCGCGCGGTGACGCTCAGCCTCAACGACGCCCCCGCGGGGACCTGGTTGGTCAGGCGGGGACCGACGCGCGTGTACCTGCACTTCTGGCTGCCCCCCGGCGAGCACCGCCTGGTGTTGCGGGCGCCGGCCGAGCGGGAGGAGTTGCCTGACAGCTCGCGCATGTTGAGTATTGTGTTGCTTGAGGCGCGGCTCGAGTCGTAGGCGTGGGCGGCCCAGGGTGGCAGAGTATGTGAAGGTGTGGAGGTGTGGAGGTGTGGGGGTGTGGAGGTGTGGAGATGGCGGATCGCGGTAAACCACACCTCCGCCTACCAGCCTTGACGCTCATTCCCGCTGGCAGCGAGGTTGGCGTCATCTTCCTCCTCCTGGCCGGTATGGCCCTCCTGGTGTGGCTCCTCACCAGCGGCCCGCGGATGGCGCGCTACGCGCCCGAAACGCCACCGCCAGCCACCGGCCTGCACGCCCTCGAACGCCGCGCCGACGGGGGCGCGCCCTACCGCTGGACCACCGGCTTGGCCCGCTTCAACCTGCCCAATCCAGGCGGGCCACTGCTCCTGCGTCTGGACCTCTCGGCCGGGGCGCGGCGAAGCGTCGAGGCGGCCCTCAGCGGCCCCATCAGCGTCCGGTTGTCACTCGGACCAGATCTGCGCCGGTACCACGTGCTCGTCCCCGCGCAACCGGGTGAGCGCCTTACGCTGGAACTGTCCGCGCCGCCGTTCGTGCCGCCCGGCGAAACGCGAGAGATCGGCGTCGTGCTGGGTCAGATGGGCCTGTGGGGCGGGGGCGCGGCGCCACTGGCCCTGATCGCGGCGGCGCTGCTCACCACCGTGGCCCTCTACCTTGCCATACGCGCCATCCTGCCCCCCCGGGGGGCGGCGATAACGGTCGCTCTGGTGATGGGATCGCTGCTCGCCTGGCACCTCGGCGGGCGCTGGGCCATGTGGACCTTCGCGCCGCTCGGCGTTATCGCCGCCGTGGTCGCGGCTCTGGTTGCCGGGGGATGGCCGCTCGCGCTGGGGGCAGGGGCGCGCTGGCGGGCCGCCGGGGAGGAGCGGGCGCCGGCGGTAGGTGAGATTGGTGCGCGTGTCCTTGCCAATGGGAACTGTGGCAGCGCCCTGCGCGCCATGGCCCTCGCGGGTCTGGGCATCGGGGGGATGGGTCTGTACCTCGCGGCGGGCGTGTGGAACCACCGGAACGTGCATCCTGGCCTGGCCCTGGACCTGGAGATCTACCTGCGGGCCGGACGCCTGGCCCTGGCCGGGCAGATCCCCTACGATCCGCCCGAACTGAACGTGATCGGCGTCTCCTTCGTCTACCCGCCGCCGACGGTGCCGCTCTTCGCCGCCCTCGCCGCCGTCGAGCCCTGGCTGGCCCACGCTCTCTGGCTGGTTGGTTCGGTCGCGCTCTACGCGCTGGCCCTGCTGGGGATCTACGCGGCGCAGGAGGGGGCGGGGCGCGCCGGTCTGGTGGCCGCGCTCGGTCTGGGGCTGAGCTTTGCCCCCTTTCTAGAGAACCTGGCGATTGGCCAGATCAACAGCCTGATGCTGTTCGGGCTGGTGCTGTTCACGCTGGGGCACAGCGGGCGACGCCTGGCATGGGCGGGCGACGTGGCGCTCGCGGCGGTCATTCTGATCAAACTCACGCCGGTGGCATTGCTACTCTGGCCCCTGGCCCGCGGCGACTGGCGCCGGCTGGGGCGGGTCGCGCTGGGAATGGTCGCTCTAAGCCTGCCGGCCCTCGCGCTCTACGGCCCGGCGCCGTGGATGGCCTTCGCGCAATTGCTCCCCGATCTGCTGGGGGGCGTGCCCCGCAACCCCTACAACCAGGCCCTGGCAGCGGTGCTGACCGGATTGACGGCCCCCGGCTCAGCGGCGGAGCAGGCGGCAGCCTGGCTGGGGCGGGCCTTCAGCCTGGGGTTGCTGGCCACCTGGGCCGCCATCTGCTGGCGGCGACGCGGCGCGAACGATGGCGCCATCCTGGCCTGCGGCGTAGCCATCCTGACCGTCAGTTCCAGCCTGATCTGGTACCACCACCTGGTGTTCCTGGCCCTGCCCCTGGCCTGGCTGGCCCTCGCCGCCCCGCGGCGCCCGCCGTGGCCAGGTGTGGCCCTGCTGGCCCTTGGCCTGATCCAGGCCACCCGTCCTATCGAGTTTGGTCTGGGCATGCCACCCTGGCCCGCCGTAGCGGGGTACGTGATCCTGGTACTTGCCTGGATCGTAAGATCCGCCTGAAAACGCGCCCGTTACGGGACGATCTGGAAGGGCTGCGCCCTCCCAGGCGCACCCTTTGCATCGGGAGGTTCGGAGGGGCCGGCAGCCTTCGTTGGAGCAACAGGCGTTTGGAGGAGTCTGGGAGGGCTGCGCCCTCCCAGGAAAACGCGCGCTCACAACGACGCCGCCAGGGCGGCCAGGATCTCATCGCGCTCGCCAAGCAGCCGGGACGCCGCCTCGCCGTCGGAGGCCTCGAGGCGCAACTCCAACTCGATCAGGCGTCGCACCGCCGCGGCATCGCCGCCAGCGGCCCCTC
>JAOACN010000234.1 GCA_026417815.1 Chloroflexaceae bacterium
TGCCCGAGTGTCGCCGGGCGGAAGCGCTTGAAGACCTGGCGCGCCTCGTTCCGCAGGCCGGGCAGATCGTCGTAGTCCAGCTCCGGCGGAATGCGCCGGCTCTCCATCTTCCGCAGCCGCTCCACCTCGCGCTGCTGGCGGGCGATGTAGCCCCCGTACTTGCATTCCACCTCCACCAGTTCGACCACATGCTCGGGCGCTTCGGGCAGATCCAGCGCCTCGCGCACCTGGGCATAGCGCACCGCGGGACGGGCGAGGAGGTCAGCGGCGCTGGCCGGCTGGCTGAGGCGCTCCACTCCGACCGCGGCCAGCGCCTGGTTAAGGGTTGCCGAGGGGTAGAGTTTGCGCCCCTCCAGGGCCGCGCGCAGGGCCAGGGCGTCCTCGCGGCGTTGCTCCACCGCCGCGGCGCGGGCGGCGTCCACCAGCCCAAGTTCGCGCGCCAGCGGGGTGAGGCGCAGGTCGGCGTTGTCGCCGCGGAGCAGCAGCCGGTGCTCGGCGCGCGAGGTGAACATGCGGTAGGGCTCGCGGATCTCTTTGGTCACCAGGTCGTCAATCAGCACGCCGATGTAGGCCTGGTCGCGCCGGAGGATCACCGCGGGCGCGCCGGCAACGTGGCGCGCGGCGTTGATGCCCGCCATCAGGCCCTGCGCCGCGGCCTCTTCGTAGCCGGTGGTGCCGTTGATCTGCCCGGCGAGGAACAGCCCCGGCATCCGTCGCGCCTGGAGATCGGCGCCCACCTCGCCGGTCGCCCCCGCGTCGTACTCGATGGCGTAGCCGATACGCATCAGTTCCGCCTGCCGCAGCGCCGGAATGGAGCGGAGCATGGCCCACTGCACATCCTCGGGCAGCGAGGTGTTGCAGCCCTGGACGTACACTTCATAGGTGTGCCAGCCCTCCGGCTCCAGAAACAGCCCGTGGCGCTCCTTGTCGGCGAAGCGCACGATCTTGTCCTCGATGCTGGGGCAGTAGCGCGGCCCCACCCCCTCGATGACGCCCGAAAAGAGCGGCGCCCGGTCGAGGTTGGCGCGGATCAGATCGTGGAAAGCCGGCGTGGTGTGCACCAGGTAGCACGGCAGTTGCGGCCGCCAGCCGGTGAGGGTAGGATGGGGATAGACCGCCGCGGGCGGGCCGCCGTAGGCGGGCGCCGGCGGGGCCTCGATCCCGGGGTAGTAATGGCCGAAGTACACCGGCACGGGGCTGCCGTGTTGCACCTCGGTAATGCCAAAATCAATGCTGCCGGCATGCACCCGCGGCGGCGTGCCCGTCTTCAGACGCACCAGGGGAAAACCCAGCGCCGCCAGGTCCTCGCCAAGGGCGACCGCCGGCGCCTCGCCGGCTCGCCCGGCGCCCCAGGCCGCCTGCCCGGTGATCGCCCGGCCCCGCAGGAACGTTCCCGTGGTCAATACCAGGGCCTTCGCACCGTAGACCCAGCCGGTATGGGTGACCACCGCGAAGGCCGCCTCCGGCGGCAACGTCGCTGCCTCGTGCCGGGGCCGGCCCCGCAGGGGAACGATCCGCTCCACCATCGCCTGACGAATATCCAGGTTCGGAACCCGCTCCAGGGTCTCCTTCATCACCTGGGCGTACAGGCGCTTGTCGCACTGCGCCCGCAGCGATTGCACGGCCGGACCCTTGCTCTCGTTCAGCACCCGCAGTTGAATGGCGGTGCGATCGGTGACCCGGGCCATCAGCCCGCCGAGGGCGTCAATCTCGCGCACCAGGTGGCCCTTGGCCGGCCCGCCAATGCTCGGGTTACAGGACATATGGGCCAGTTTATCCAGGTCAATCGTCACCAGCAGCGTGCGTCGGCCCATGCGCGCCGCGGCGTGCGCCGCCTCACAGCCGGCGTGCCCGGCGCCAACCACAATCACGTCGTACAGGGTCTGCATATGCCGTGCTATAATAGCGCCCCAAAGCGACCGTTGTCGCCCTGGCGCGCCGTCTCATCAGCGCCCGGGCAGATGCGACGCTCACGTTGCACCCGCACAGGAGCACCCATGTGGCTTCTCTTTTGATTATAGACGATGATGTGACCTTGCTGACGCGCCTGTCGGCGCAACTCGAGGCCGCGGGCTTTCAGGTGGCCCGGAGCAGCGATGTGCTTTACGGTGAGCAACTGTTTGCCGAGCAGCGTCCCGATCTGGTGATACTGGACGTGCACGCCGGTGACGGGCGCGGCTGGGACCTGCTCGAGCGCCTGGCTTCTGAACGCCCGGTCATGGTGCTCAGCGGGCTGGCGCGCGAGGAAGACGTCGTGCGCGCCTTCGAGGCCGGCGCCTCCGATTTCGTCGCCAAGCCCTACCGTTCAGCCGAACTGCTGGCGCGCATTCGCGCCCGTCTGAGCGAAACCCCCGCCCCGACGCTGGCAACCACCGCCGCCCCCGGCCTCGGCACACCCCCGCTGGCCGCCCCGGCGCCGCCCGCTCCTGCCCCCGGCGCGCCGGAAGCTCGACCGTCGCCGCTGGCGCCCTCTGCCCGTCCCGTCGCCGCGTCGGAGCCCCGGTCGAACAGCAAGCGTCGCCAGGCTCGCAACGATCGCGACGAGGCGGTGTTTATGTCCGAGGCCGAAGAGATGGCCCTGCTGCGCGCGCCGTCCTCTCCTGGCGGTCAGACCCCGCCGGCCTCGGCGATCCTCAGCCAGGAGGAGGCGGTGCGCTTCGGCCCCCGGCTGCGCGCCGAACGCCTGCGCCGCCATCTGACCCTGGTGCAGCTCGAGAATGAACTGCACATCCGCATGTCCTACCTGCAGGCGATTGAAGACGAAAAGTTTACCCTTCTCCCGCGCGGCCCGGCAGCCCTGGACATGATCCGGCGCTATGCCGAACACCTGGGGGTCGATCCCGCTCCCGTGCTCGATGAGCTCGGCAGCAAGTTCACCCCCGAGGTAACGGAACCCCTCCCTTCGCTGGGAGGCGTGCCCGCGCCGCGTAGCCTGCCGCGCTGGGTCATCCCGCTGATCGCCGTGGCCCTGGCCCTCGCCCTGGGC
>JAOACN010000262.1 GCA_026417815.1 Chloroflexaceae bacterium
CGCCTGGTCTGGCCTGCCCACGCTGCGGCAGCGCCGCCGTGCGTCGCGCGGTGTCGCGCTTTGCCACCCTCAAGTCGGAGGACGACCGGATCGAGTCCCTCGCCGATCCCGCCAACCTCGCCGGCCTTGATGAGAGCGACCCCCGCTCGATCGCCCGCTGGGCCAAACGCCTCGGCAAGGAACTGGGCGAGGACGCCGGCGAGGATTGGGACGAGATGGTGGACCAGATGCTCGAAGAGGAGCTTGAGGGCGAGGGCGCCGAAGAGGGCGAGGAGCGGCCAAAGGGCGCGCCCAGAGGTGTTGATGATCTCGGATGGGCATGATCCGGGGTTGCCCCTGGAGATAGAGATTTCCTGGGAGAGGATGGCCCTCCCGGACCTTCGCATAGAGTAGTCGGGAGTTGACGCATACACCTCTACGCTGTCACGTGCCGCGGTTTCCGCTGCAAAGAGGTTCGGAGGGGCCATGCTCCTCCGAGCTTTCCTCTTCCTGGTACGGCGCGGCTTCGCCGCGCCGTACCAGGAAGAGAAGATCTTTGGAGTCTTGCGCCCCCTGCAACCCCTGCCAGGGGCAAAGTGACAACGTAGAGCTCCACGCCGGCGAAAGGATACACGTAACGCATGTTCAAACGACTCTTCGGGCGTCGCCAGGATGCCCCACGCACAGAGGAAGAGGCGCAGCGCGAGGAAGAGCAGGTTGTCCAGAGTCTGGAAAAGTCGCGCCAGGGCGTGTTTGGCCGCATCGCCCAGATGTTTCAGACCGATGACCCCATCACCGACGAACTCTGGGACGAACTGGAAGAGGCGCTGATCCAGGGTGACGTGGGTCTGGAGACGACGCAGTACCTGGTGAACCGGACGATTGACCGGGTGAACCGTTACGGCACGAAGCGCGCCCGCGAGGCGCGCGATATGCTCAAGGCGGAGATGGTGCGCGTGTTTCAGGAGCAGGTGAAGCCGGCGCCCCCCACAACGCCAAAACCCTACGTTGTGCTGGTGGTGGGGGTCAACGGCGCGGGTAAAACGACCCTGATCGCCAAACTGGCCCACCGTTACAAGAACCGCTTCGGCAAGCGCGTCTTGCTGGCGGCCGGCGACACCTTCCGCGCCGCTGCCACCGAGCAACTCGAGACGTGGGCCGAACGGGCCGGAGTGCCCTGCGTCAGCCTCGGTCAGGGCGCCGATGCGGCGGCGGTGGTCTATAAGGCGATTGATGCCGCCCTGGAGCAGGACGTGGACGTGCTGATCGTTGATACTGCCGGGCGCCTGCAGGCCAAGTACAATCTGATGCAGGAACTGGAGAAGATCCGCAATATCATCGCCCGCAAGCTGCCCGGCGCGCCCCACGAGGTCATCCTGGTGATTGACGCGACCACCGGCCAGAATGGCGTCCTGCAGGCCAAGGCTTTTCTCAAGTCGGCCGGGGTCACCGACGTGGCCGTGACGAAGATGGACGGCACCGCCAAGGGAGGTATCGCCTTCGCCGTCGCCCAGGATATCCAGCGGCCCATCCGCTACCTCGGCACCGGCGAGAAACTCGATGACCTGGCCCTGTTCGACGCGCAGGCCTTCGTTGATGCGCTGTTCGCTGAGGATCATCGCTGAGAGCCTATCCGCATAACCTGGTTATCCGATCCCTTTTCCGGGATGGCTACGCCCTCCCAGCCCCTCCCTTAGAGAGGGACGTGGGGAAACCCGGTTTCCCCACCTTCCTACAGGAGTGATTCGGATAGGCTCTCAGCGCGTGCAAGCTACGCCCCCCGTAAGACAGGGCCGATGCGAAAACTCCACATGTTTCGTTGATTCCGGGGGCGACGCCGCCAGAACCAACGAAACATGATCGTATCGGGCGGCTACGTCACTCTAACCTCCCCGCCGGAGGCGGATCTGCATCGGCCCTGCCCTATGGGAGGGTTCGAGAGGGCAAAGCCCTCCTGGGCAACCAAACGTTCAGGGGGCAGGGTCCGGGAGGGCTGCGCCGTCCTGGAAAAAACAGTACGTGTTCAGCGTTGGGGTAACCCCGCAGACCTGGGAGCGAGGGCGTCCCGCCCTCGTCAGGATTCGAGGGCAAGATGCCCTCG
>JAOACN010000286.1 GCA_026417815.1 Chloroflexaceae bacterium
GTGTAGAGCAGTATAACACACCGCGTTATGCCCGGTCGGATGTTGGAGCCTGTCAAAATAACTTCTGTGGGAGGGTGGAGAAACCTGGCTTCCCCACGCCCATGCCTGGGTGGTCTGTAAGTTTTTTGCTGAACCCCCACCCCCTCCCAGCCTCCCCCCGTTGGGGGGAGGAGCCGGACTCCCTCCCCCAGCGGGGGAGGGTTGGGGAGGGGGCGGGATTACCGAAAAACTTCGTTCACAGACTACTGAGAGGGTCGGGCGCTTGCCGCAATGGCTCCACCTGACATGTTCAGACTTGCCTCCGTTGCATCGGCCCCGAGAGCAGTGGCCTGCCAGATTTGTCCGGCGGCCCCCGGCTACCCTGTGATAATTGTTGCAGACGCCATATTCGCCATGAAGAAAAGAGATCGTCACCAAAGGTTGCACGCCCTTTACCTCGTGCAAGGCGACGCAAATCCTATACTAACCTTGTTACGATGCGTGCTGCTCGCTACTACCTGGTGGATCCGGCGCGTCCCGTTGCACGAACGGTCGGGAAGAGCGTTTCAGGGGGGCTGCGCCCTCCCGGTCCCTGCCGTTCACGCGCAGACCGGATGCACCACGAACAGAGGAGGCATCCTCATGGATGTACGTCCGGACCTGGAAAGCGCCACTGGCGTTGCCGAACCGATCCCGCAGATTACCATTGACGGCAATGAGGCCGCGGCAAATGTGGCATATATGTTGAGCGAGGTGGTGGCGATTTATCCAATCACGCCCTCCACACCAATGGGCGAGGCGGCCGATGCCTTCGCCGCCGCGGGCAAACCGAACCTCTGGGGAACGGTGCCGACGGTCTACGAGATGCAATCCGAGGGCGGCGCCGCAGGCGCCCTGCACGGGGCGATGCAAACCGGCGCGCTGACCACCACCTTCACCGCCTCGCAGGGTCTGCTCTTGATGATCCCGAACATGTACAAGATCGCCGGCGAACTGACGCCGACGGTCTTCCACGTTGCCGCGCGGTCGCTTGCCGCGCAGGGGCTGTCGATCTTCGGCGATCATTCCGACGTGATGGCGGTGCGCGCCACTGGCTGGGCGCTGCTCTCCTCCGGCTCGGTGCAGGAGGCCCAGGATCTGGCGCTGATCGCCCACGCCGCCACCCTGCAATCCCGCGTGCCCTTTGTGCATTTCTTCGATGGGTTCCGCACCTCCCACGAGGTCAACAAGATCACCCCCCTGGATGTCAGCATTATCCGCGCGATGATCGATGATGAACTGGTGCGGGCGCACCGGGCGCGGGCCCTCTCGCCCGAGCATCCCGTGCTGCGCGGCACGGCCCAGAACCCCGATGTCTACTTCCAGGCGCGCGAGAGTGTGAACCCCTTCTACATCGCCTGCCCCGGCGTGGTCCAGCAGACGATGGATCAGTTCTACGCTCTGACCGGGCGGCGCTACAACCTCTTCGACTATGCCGGGGCGCCGGATGCCGAGCGGGTTATCGTGATTATGGGTTCCGGCGGTGAGGTGAGCGAAGAGGTGGCCCGCTTCCTGGCCATCCGTGGCGAGAAGGTTGGCGTCGTGCGGGTGCGGCTCTACCGGCCCTTCGCCGCCGAGGCCTTCGTGGCCGCCCTGCCGCCTACCACCCGCGCCATCGCCGTGCTCGACCGCACCAAGGAACCTGGCAGCGCCGGCGAGCCGCTGTTCCTCGACGTGGTCTCGGCGGTCTATGGCTACGGCAGCGGCCACTTCCACGATGGCGGCGGCCCGCACCGGCCGTTTCCCACCATCATCGGCGGGCGCTACGGTCTCTCTTCCAAGGAGTTCACCCCCGGCATGGTCAAGGCCGTCTTCGATGAACTGGCTGCGCCGCATCCCCGCGACCACTTCACCATCGGTATCACCGACGACCTGACCGGTACCAGCCTGCCTTACGACAGTAGCTTCGACGTCGAGCCGGAGAGCACGGTCCGCTGTGTCTTCTGGGGCCTCGGCTCCGATGGCACGGTAGGGGCGAATAAGAACAGCATCAAGATCATCGGCGAAGAAACCGAGTACGAGGCCCAGGGGTATTTCGTCTACGACTCGAAGAAGTCCGGCTCGGTGACGATCTCGCACCTGCGCTTCGGCCCCGAGCCGATCCGGGCCCCCTACCTGATTGGCGACGGCCAGGCCCACTTCGTCGCCTGCCACCAGTTCAGCTTCCTCGAACGCTTCGAGGTGCTGCGCTACGCCCGCCCCGGCGGCGTGTTTCTGCTCAACAGCCCCTACGGCCCCGATGAGGTCTGGTCGAAGCTACCGGTGGAGGTACGCCAGACCATCCGCGAAAAACAGTTGCACTTCTGGGTGATTGACGCCACCGCGGTCGCCGTGGCCACCGGTATGCGCGGGCGCATCAACACAGTGATGCAGACCTGCTTCTTCGCCATCAGCGGCGTGCTCCCCCGCGACGAGGCCATCGCCCAGATCAAGCGCCTGTCTCTTATACACATC
>JAOACN010000322.1 GCA_026417815.1 Chloroflexaceae bacterium
GCGTCCTTACGCACGGTCGCTGTTGAGAGATGGCGGAGGACTGCGATAGTGTTCACATCTACCGCACGCGTTCGCACCGTAGAGGACGCGGAGAGGCGCCAGGCGCTTCAAAGGCTCTCCTCTCAGTGCCTCTGCGTGCTCTGCGGTACATCTGAACCCGTACCCGGGGCAAACGCGTTGCCCGCGCCCCGGCTCGATGGATGGGCGCGCGAGGGCGTTTCCCGCTCTCGTGCATCGTTGTATCGTGCTATCATACATTGTGTGCACGTATACGGATTACAGCAGGGGTCTGGCCCTCACAGGAACATGCACGGCCAGGCTTACCGCAGAGTACGCGGAGAAGCGCATGAGCATAGGCGTTTTGAACAACTCCGCGCCCCTCCGAGCCCTCCGCGGTGCGTACATAGCCGGCGAACACACACCCGATCTCAGGCGAACCTCTTGCGGTGCTGCGCGCGCAGCCAATGAGCGACCGACGATGGATTCCGGCCTTGCTGCTCCCCTCCTCGAAGCGCGGAGCGTGTGTCCTTCGAGGGTAATGGATCTCACCTGGCTCAATATCGCCGATCTGCGCTCGGCCTTCGGCATCACGGCCGCCACGCCGCTCCGCGGGCTCGCCGATGTGCTCTTCCACGTCCCCGCGCGCAACTTCGCCCTCCAGGTGCTGGCCCTCGACGCCCTGGTCGGACGCGAGGGGCTGCGGGCCGGCGGGGCGTGGATCTGCGGGCAACTCAGCCGGGGGGTGGAGATCTGGGGAGCGCCCCCGCCTGCCACGGGGCCGGCGCTGATCGTCGCCAATCACCCTGGCTTGCTCGACGCCGCCGCACTCTTCGCCAGCATCCCCCGCGAAGATCTGCGCGTGCTGGCGATTACCCGCCCCTTTCTGCGCGCCCTGCCCCACATCGCCGGGCGGCTGTTCACCGTGGGCGACACCCCTGCCGCGCGCATGGCCGCCGCACGCCGGGCGGCCCGGCACCTGCGCGCGGGGGGCGCCCTGCTCACCTTTCCTGCCGGGCGGATCGAACCCGACCCGGCGAGTCTCCCCGGAGCCGAAGACGCGGTGGCGAGCTGGTCGCAGGGGGTTGATCAGATTGTCCAACTCGCCGGCGCGGTGACGGTGGTTCCCGCCATCGTGGCCGGCGTGCTGACGCCAGCGGCCGTGAAGCATCCCCTCACGCGCCTGCGCCGGCACGCGGATGATCGTCGCTGGCTGGCGGCCATCCTGCAACTGATGCTTCCCTGGCTCCAGCATACCACCGTACAGGTGCGTTTCGGGCGGCCCATCGCAGCGACAGGCGCCCCGGTAAGCGCCGCCGTTGCCGCCGAGGCGCGCCGCCTGATCCGGGAGGTGGCCCGGTGATTCGTACCCCGTCCGTTCCTTCCAACCACCGCTCGCCGCTGACCATCCTGTTCATCTGCGTCTTCGTGGACATGATCGGCTACGGGATGGTCGTCCCGCTTCTGCCGTTCCTGGTGCCCGAAGGGTCCGCGCGGGCGCTGCTGGTGGGCCTGCTGAGTTCGCTCTACGCGCTACTCCAGTTCCTGGCGGCGCCGGTGCTGGGCGCGTTGTCCGACCGGGTGGGCCGGCGGCCGGTGCTGATCGGCGCAGTGCTGGCTTCGAGCGCGGCCTATAGCGTGTTGAGTCTGGGGGCCAGCATCGGCGCGTTGCCGCTGGTCTTTCTGGCGGTGGCCCTCGGCGGGGCGGCGGGGGCCAGCATCCCCACGGCGCAGGCCTACATCGCCGACCGGCTGCCGCCCGCCGAGCGCGCCCGCGGCCTGGGGCTGATCGGCGCGGCCTTCGGGCTGGGCCTGATGCTCGGCCCGGCCTCGGGCGGCCTGCTGAGCGTCTACGGGCTGGGCGTGCCGCCGCTGCTGGCGGCGACCCTGGCGCTGCTCAACGGCCTGTTCGCCCTGCGCGCCCTGCCCGAGTCGCTGCCGCCGGAGCGCCGCGCGCCAGCGCCGCTGCGCCCGGCGGGGGCGGCGCGGCAACTCGGTGCGGCCTTCGCCCTTCGCGACGCGCGCCCGCTGCTGGTGGCGATCTTCCTGCTGAACATGGCCTTCGCCGGCTTGCAGAGCAACGCGCCCCTGTTTACCAGCACTCGCTTTGGCTGGGGGCCGCTGGAGAACGGCGCCTTCTTCGCCTTTATCGGCGCCTGCGCGGTGATCACCCAGGGCCTGATCCTCGGGCGGCTGCTGCCGCGCCTGGGCGAAGCCCGGCTGGTGAGCGGCGGCCTGGGGCTGATGGCGCTGACCCTCGGCGGCGCGGCCCTGGCCCCGGCAGGCTGGATGCTCTACCCCCTGGTCGGGGCGATGGCCCTGGGTATCGGCCTGGCGGTGCCCTCG
>JAOACN010000402.1 GCA_026417815.1 Chloroflexaceae bacterium
AGATGTGTATAAGAGACAGGTTTCAGCATCAGCAACCCTTTGATCCGCGCAAAGCATCCTCGAAAGCGGCACTTGCCGCTTGACACACATGAGAGAATCTCTCCACCTATGGTGGAGAGGGGGCAGGGGGGTGAGGATCGCAAGCGCATTGGAATGCCGAAAATCCCTTCTTCCTCGAAAAACCCTACACCTGAGAGGGGTCCGGGAAGGGCTTTGCCCTTCCCAATCTTTCCGTCCTACGGTCTCCCCGCTCTGACCGGCGGCACAAAGTACCAGTGGTAGCCCTCCAGCGTCTCGCCCCCCAGCACGCGGCGGCGCGGCAGGGCGTCGAGACGCTCCAGGCGCTCGGCGGGCGCCGTGGTTACGGCGCTGCTGAAGCCGGCCTCACGGATGAGCCGTCGGACTGCCGACGTGTAACTGCCCGCCGGGTAGCTGAAGCTGACCACCTCGATGCCCAGCCGCTCCTCCAGCGCCTGGCGCGAGGCGAGGATCTCGTGGCGCGCCTGGCCCAGATCCAGGGCCGCCAGGTCGGCGTGGCTGACGGTGTGCGCGCCAAGCTCCATGCCGCTGTCGCGCAACAACGCCAGATCCTCCCAATCCATATAGCCCTCACGGCCCACGAAGCCGGTCACGATATAAAAAGTCGCCACAAAGCCATGGCGCCGCAGCAGCGGCAGCGCCGTGGTGACGTTATCGGCATAGCCGTCATCGAAGGTAAGCGCCACGGCGCGGCGCGGGCAGTCGTTCGCGCGCAGACAGGCGGCCAGGTCGCGCATCCGCAGCCCGACGTAGCCGCGCTCGCGGAGCCAGGCCAGGTGCTCGGCGAAGCGGTCGGGACGCACCGAGAGCCGGAAGCCGAGCGGGTCGGCATCGCGATCCACCTCGCGGATGTAGTGGTACATCAAGATGGGGATGTACGGCGCGGCCTCGCCGAGGGTGTAGCGCGGCGCAGGTGTGGGCGCCGGCGATGGTGTAGGAGCAGCCGGCGGGGGCGTGGCAGGGAGCAGTGTCGCCGTGGGCGCTTCCGTCACCGCTGGCGCTGTCTCACGCAGTGGCATCGAATGGGCCAGCGCCGGCACGGCGATCAGCAAGGGCGTCATCCGCAGCATCAGGCGACCCAGCACCCGCAGCAGTGGTTTGCGGTGCTTCACTTGTTTCTCCCAGGGTAATCGCCGAACATCACTGGTGCGAGATAGACTTTTCCTGGGAGGGCGTGGCCCTCCCGGACCCTCCCCTCTGGCTGCGCCGCCCCCGACAGAACGCGATAGATTTCCCGGGAGGGCGTGGCCCTCCCGGACCCTCCCCTCTGGCTGCGCCGCCCCCGACGAGACGTAAGCGATGTTTGTGGGAGGGCGTGGCCTTCCTGTGAGGTGGGCAAAGTCCGCCTCTGGATGGATTATTACCGGTCGGCAACCGCCGGCTCGCGGTAAAACACCAGCAGCGCGTTGGCCACGTGCCGTTCGCCCGTCGTATCCGGGGGCCGGTTGACCACCTGGTTCTCGATGACCATGGTGGAGGAGCCGCCTCCATCCAGCTCCATTGCCGTATCGGCGCCAAACTCCCGCAGCAGATCGGCGAGTTCTTCCTGGGTCATACCGCGGCTGTAGCCCCGCTGGTAGCCGTCCACCACCACCAGGATGAGCGTTTGCCTGGCGCGGTCATAGCCCACCGCCGTGCGTGGCATGCGCACGTCGAGGTAGTGCTTGAGTTTCCAGTCGGTCGAGAAATCCTCGCACTGCAGGGCGGCGCGGGGTTGCCGGGTCTCGCGACAATCGCGCAGGGCGCACAGACAATCCTGCACGAATCGCCCATCGCGGAGAATGATCGGCCCGCCGCTGATGGCGTGCTCGTAGTGTTCAAGCGGCGGATCGGTGGTAACAGAGATGCGCAGCCGCGCGCCGGCCACGGCGTGCTTGCGGAGCCAGGCGGCGCCCTCGCCGGTGCCCTGCAGCGCCTGCTCGCCTGGAGCGAGTTTGAGCGACTGCCCGCGCGTCACCTGACGCACCCGCCCGTCGCGGCCGAGCAGCACCTTCACGTCGCCTTCGCGCCCCGGAACCTGGCGCGCAAACTCGTTGTACAGGCAGATCTGGTTGGGCGGGCAACGGGTGTTGAGCAGCGCGAGCGGCGCCCGCGCGCCGCCCGGCGCCTGCACCTCGGCCTGCCAGGTCCATTCACGAGTGAAGTAGCCAATGAACGGCCCCCGCTGGCGGCTCCAGGCGAAGGAGGCCCGATACTTGGGCGCCATCAGCACCTGGCCATCAATCATCGTCAACCCCTGCGGCGTACCTTCGTCCACTGAGAAGAGATCGCCATTGACGGCGGCCAGCGCCCCTGCGTCCCGCGCCAGCATGGAGGTGCGGTACAGCCCGAAGAAGCGGTTCTGCGGGACGGTCACGCCCAGCTCCAGGTTGGGATTGGTCAGATCGAGCAGGAGCACGTTGATCCGCACCGGATCATCGGTGACGCGCCGGAGATGCGCCACCCCCGGGCGCAACAGCCGGATGCGGTCACCCGGGCGCGCGGCGTAGCGGGCCGAGAGGGGCGGCGGCGTGGGGGTTACAGTTGGGGCGGCCGTGGGCACAGGCGAAGGCGTGACGGGCAGGGGCACGGTGGCCGTGGGTGCGGGGGTTACCGTGGGCAGGGGGATAACAACCGCCGTTGGCGCGGTGGGGGCGGTGGACCACGGCGCCCTGGCGTCGGGCCAGCCCGGCGCGCAGCCCGCGGCGGCGATCACGGCCGCAACGAATATCAGCAGCGTGGCAACTCTGAACATGCCAACTCACACAGCGACCCCTATTCTTACCTTAGCATAGCCCAAATCCATAAACACCCTTTTAACGCCAGATTAAGGTTTGGCTCAGAACCGTGCCTCAGGGGTGTAACGCGAGGTCCGGCACGAAAGCCGCCTGACCGTGACCCTGCCGGCTACGGTCAGGCGCCCGGGGGCGCCCCCAATGATGTTCGTGCCGTGGGCGACATGGTAGAGATGGCCCGCCGGGCCGTCTCTATCATGCCACGGGGCGAATTGGTCGCCGTGGCCGGGCGGGGCCGCCACGGTGGCCGCCCGCACGGGGCGCCGGGTGCGGGCGTCGCCATCCCGATACGCCAGTGGTCGCAGGAACATACGTCACACCCGCGCCTGAACGTACGTGTTCACACTTCTCCTGGGAGCGAGGACATATTGCCCTCGAATCCTGACGAGGGCGGGACGCCCTCGCTCCCAGGTCTGCGGGGTTACCCCAACGCTGAACACGTACACCTTAACCTTCTCTTGACAATCACACTCGTCTCATGGTATTCTCTGTGCCATCCTGAAGAGCATTCCATATTGCGCCGCGTTCGCCGCGAGGAGGGGGCCGTCATCTGAGGGCGCGCCAGCTTTGATGCGCGCGGAAGTTGCGCGTCGCCAGAGGCTGCTTATGCCCGCAACCTGGAGCCTGCCCGCGTATCTTGCACGCAAACGGGAGTTGGTAGAGGCGTACCGCGCGCAGTTGCGCGGACCGGATGCCTCCCCGACCCCGCTACGCGCGACGGTGGCGGTGGCTGCCGGCTCGGGGGTGCGCCCGATCCGCATGCGTGATCACATGGTGATCAGTGACGCGGGGGCGGCCCTGGGCGGCTACGGCTTGGGGTCAAGTGCACCCGAACTGCTGCTTGGCGCCCTGGCGAGCTGCATCGCCCACTCGGCCCTGGTCATCGCCGCCGACCACGGCGTGGCCTTCGACCAGCTCGAAGTAGAGGTGACCGGCCAGCTTGACTACCGCGGCACCCTCGGCGTCACCGAGGATGCCCCCGTGCCTCCCACCGATCTGGCCTACACCCTGCGCTTCGCCGGTCCCGTCTCCGACGAGGAGGTCGCCGCCATCCAGGCCGACATCGCCCGTCTCTGCCCGGTGCTGCTCGCCCTGACCCGGCCCACCTCGGTGACGGGACGCGCCGAACGGCTGTGACAGCCATTCGCCAGGGGCGGGGAACACGGCGAATCCCGCCCGCGGGCCGAGAGGGTTTCGCCCTGCCGGCCAACTCTTTCGCATTCCTGAAATGCCTCCCAACCGAGCCTGCGGTAGGGAGGGTCACAGGAAGGGCAAGCCCTCCCTGAAAAACTGTCTTCGCACTCTGTGGAAGGCCGCAAGCATAGCTTGCGAGCGTGCAGCAACTCGCCACCGCAACGAAAGGACCTCGAGGAGTCTCCTATGTGCCCGCCCCGAACCCTGGACAGCTTCACCAACCCCGAGATCAGCCGGCGCAACCTGCTCAAGTTCGGCCTCGGCGCCGCAGCCGCCGCCCTCACCCTGCCTGCCGGCGCGGTCCATGCCGCCCGTATCCGGCGCACCAGCTTCAGCAACGTCGCCGACCTGACCCACCGCCTCGGCGTCGAGTTCCCGCTCTTCCCCGGCGCGGCCCCGTTCACCATCACCACGGCGGTCTCGCACGACAAGGATGGGTTTTATGGGAGCATCCTGAATTACTGGGAACACTCGGGCACGCATATGGACGCCCCGGTCCACTTCGCCAAAGATGGGCTATTTGTGGACCAGCTACCGGTTGAGACCCTGGTTGTCCCGGCGGCGGTGATTAACATCACCGCGCGGGCGCAGCGCGACCCCGACGCCCTGGTAACGCCCGACGACATTCGCGCCTGGGAGCGGCGCTACGGGCGGCTCCCGGACAACGCGGCGGTATTGATGGCCAGCGGCTGGGGCGCGCGCGCCGGCTCCGTCCAGGCCTTCCGCAATACCGACAGCAGCGGCGTGATGCACTTTCCCGGCTTTGGCAAGGACGCGATTGATTTTCTGCTGACCGAGCGCCGCATTTCCGGGATCGGCGTGGATACCCTCAGCCTGGACCACGGCCCCTCCACTGATTTCGCGGTCCACTACACCATCCTG
>JAOACN010000428.1 GCA_026417815.1 Chloroflexaceae bacterium
GGCGCCCGCCCCCCCCCGCACCCCCCGCACCCCCCGCCCCCCCCGCCAGGGGCAACGTGACAAAGTAGAGCCAGGCTCCACGAAGATGTTGCCTTTGCCGGGGTATTGTAGCACACAGGGCCAGTACCCCAACGAAACTTCTTCTTGTAGGGGAGGCTCGGAGGGGCGCAGCCCCTCTGAAGGGCCGTTCCGGTGCGGCGGCCTGCCGCCCCCGCACCCTCGCGGAGACGAAGTCTCGTTTTTCCAGGGAGGTGTGGAGGGCTACGCCCTCCTGGCGCCCCTCCGCTCGGAGGCATTTTGCACGCTGCAATGGTGTAACGCCCTGGCGGGCGCGCCGGGGCTACCTGGTATAATAGTAGGGCTGAGGTGAAAATATGCGGGTGGGCCGCAGCGCGCTGCGGCCGCGCGGGGGCCGGTTTTCATCGCGGCGTTGTGCGCCATGCGTATGACCGTCTGATGCGAAGTGGGCAGGCCCCAGACTCGACCGTTACAGGGGGATTTGCATCATTCCTGGGTATAATACGAGAGGATTGGGGAGGGCGAGGCCTTCCCAGGAACATATACCTCCTCGCGCAGTCGCGCGAACGAATTCATTGTCACCACGTTTATCTGCATCATCCATGGCACTGCGCACCCTCACAATCGATCTGGAGCGTGGGCACGCTCGCCAGCATCTTCCCGCCACCGTCGAGCGCGACTATCTGGGAGGGCGTGGCGCGATCGCCTGGCTGCTCTGGAACCATCTCCCACCTGATACGCCGCCGCTGGCGCCCGAAAACCTGTTGATCTTCGCCGCTGGCCCCCTGGCCGGACTGCATGCCTTCGCCAGCGGAGGCTTCGTCGTAGGCGCCCGTTCGCCGCTCACCGGCTCGATCGGCTATAGCTGGGCGGCGGGGCACTGGGGCGCCGCGCTCCGCCGCGCCGGGTGCGATGTGCTGGTGGTGCGCGGGCGGGCCCCTGAGTGGGTCTACCTGTACATTGATGGAACCAGCGTGCGCCTGCGCCCCGCGGCGCAGTTGATGGGGCTCGATACGGTGGCAACCGAGGCCGCGCTGCGCGCCACGCTTGGCGACGATGTGCGTGTGATCTGCCTCGGGCCGGCGGGCGAGAATGGGGTGGCCTACAGCAGTATCGTCGCCGAGGGACGCTACATGGCCGAACCGGCTGGCACCGCGATTGTCATGGCCCAGAAGCGCCTCAAGGCAATCGTGGTTCGTCCAGGGACCGGCCTCCTTCCCGCCCAGGACGAGCAACGCCTGGCCGCCGCGCTGGAAGTCATTCGCCGGCGCGTGGAACGGAGTTCGGTCGCTGCGGGCATTCGCGCCGCAGGCGACCTGCACCTGCTCGATCGGGCCAGTGCCCTGGGCGCGCTCAGCCGCCATAACGGCCGCGATGGCCCGGTGGCCCGCCCCGTTCCGCAACTGCCGGGCGAGCGCCGCAGTCGCGGGTGCGCCGGTTGCCCGATGCCCTGCTATTTTGATCTGGAGACCCCGGAGGGCATCGCGCCCATGCCTGACCTGGAAACGGTCGCCGGCTTCGGGGTCCGCTGCGGTATCAGCGATGACAGGGCGCTCACGGCGCTTGCGGAGCGCTGCCTGCGCCTCGGCCTCGACCCGGTCTCGACCAGCGCCACAGTGGCCTTTCTCATGGAGTGCCAGGCCTGTCTCTTATACACATC
>JAOACN010000455.1 GCA_026417815.1 Chloroflexaceae bacterium
AGATGTGTATAAGAGACAGGGCGTACTCATAGCCCCAGTCGCGGAAGGTGCCTTCGCTGAACTTCTGGATGTTGCCTTTGTGAACCAGGGTCACACTCTTGCGCTTGAACTGAATGGCGTACTGAATGGCGGCGCCGACCAGGCGCTCGGTGCCCACCCGGCTGATCGGCTTGATCCCCACCCCGACCTCCACCTTGCCCTCCGGATTGGCGCCCAGCATGCGCAGGAAGGCGTCGGTCTTTTCGGCGGTGCCGAAGCGGATCTTCTCGAAATCCCTGGGAAAGGCGGTGCGCAGGAAATCCAGCACCTTCTGCGCCTCGGGCGTACCGGCGCGATACTCGATCCCGGCGTAGAGATCCTCCGTATTCTCGCGGAAGATCACCATATCAACCTTCTCAGGGTGCTTGACCGGCGACGGGACGCCGCGGAAGTGGCGCACCGGGCGCAGACAGACGTAGAGGTCGAGGAGCTGGCGCAGCGCCACGTTGAGTGAACGGATGCCGCCGCCGACCGGCGTGGTCAACGGCCCCTTGATGCCCACCAGATACTTCTGGAACGCCTCGACCGTCTCGTCGGGGAGCCAGTTGCCGGTCTCGCGGAAGGCTTTTTCGCCAGCCAGCACCTCATGCCAGATGATCTTCCGTTTGCCGCGGTAGGCTTTTTCAACCGCGGCGTCGAAGACGCGCACGCTGGCGCGCCAGATATCAGGACCGGTGCCGTCGCCCTCCACGAAGGGGATGATCGGACGGTCAGGAACGACCAGTTTGCCGTCCTTGATAGAGATAATCTCGCCTTCAGGGGCCGTGCGCGTAGCCATCCTCGTTTCTTCCTCCCAGGTAGAATCTTGCCGGGTCGCCCCATACGCCGTTCGGATCGCCAGATGGCGACCGGCCGGCACGGAACGCTGCCTTGCGAACCCAGGGGGTGACCGGGCAACATTATAGCCCAGAATGGCCGGTTGTGCATAATGTTTTGCCCCCGGGGCGACGGCACACAGTAATGGGATCAGAAGATTTCTCCTGGGGGGCTGCGCCCTCCCAGACCCTCCCCCTGGCCGGGGCGTGGGGAAACCCGGTTTCCCCGCTGGTTCCAGGCCAGTGCACCCCACGGCGCAATAACGCCATATAATTCCAGCATAGTGAAAAGAATTTGCACAGGGCACGCACGATATTTTGCTACATAGCCAGGGGCAATGAGAGAAAAATCACCCCTCGAATGCTTGATCCTTGCTTCACGATGGTCGCACAGCAAAAGTAAACCGATTGCAATATGATTGCCCATCCATCGTGCACATTGACACAAGTTTAAAGATGCGTATAATTCCTTGTAGCGCCTGATCTGATCGCCCGCTCGCACATTGCTCGCCAGGACCACCAGGTCGTCGCTTCCACCCGGGGTACGAGCACTCGCGCGCCGCCGCGCCGCGTCACTGCCGCAGCGTCACGGCGCCCGCCTGATGGAGGGAGCCATGCTCGGTTCGTTCCTCCCCATCCTGATCCTCTTTCTGATCGCCGTCTTTATCGCCGTATTCGTGATTACCGCCTCGTCGCTCCTGGGGCCCAGGCGCAGCAGCCCGCGCAAGCTGGCGCCCTACGAGTCGGGCATGGAGCCAATCGGCCCCGCCATCCGGCGCATCCCGGTGAAGTTCTACGTCGTGGCGATGCTGTTTATCGTCTTCGACATTGAAGTGGTTTTCTTCTACCCCTACGCGCTGGTCTTCCGGCAACTCGGCGTGCCGGGCCTGATCGCCATCGGCGTCTTCTTCCTGGTGCTGGTGATTGGCTTCGCATATGAATGGAAGAAAGGGGCCCTCACGTGGGAATAGAAGAAAAGGCTGGCGATCTGGGGGTGATCACCACCTCCCTGGAGTATGTCGTCAATTGGGGCCGCACCAACGCGATGTGGCCACTGCTCTTCGGCCTGGCCTGCTGCGCCATCGAGATGATGGGCGCCCAGAGCGCCAACTACGACCTGTCGCGCTTCGGCATGGAGATCAACCGCGCCTCGCCTCGCCAGGCCGACCTGATGATTGTCGCCGGGCGCGTCAGCCGGAAGATGGCCCCGGTGGTGCGCCGGCTCTACGACCAGATGAGCGACCCCAAGTGGGTGATCGCCATGGGCGATTGCGCCGCCTGCGGGGGCATCTTTAACAATTATGCCATTGTGCAGGGGGTGGATGAGGTTGTGCCGGTGGACGTCTATGTCGCCGGCTGCCCGCCCCGCCCCGAGGCGTTGATCCACGGCATCATGCTTTTGCACGAGAAAGTAAAGCGTGAAAAGATCAGCGGTAAGAAGGAGGATCCCATCCGCCTCTCCCAGCCGCTGCTCCAGGTTGATGTGGCCAAGAAGTAGCGCCAATCCGGCAACGCCCTGAAGGGACAGGACCCGCCTATGGATAACCGGACCCTGCTCGATCGTATTACCGCAAGGTTCCCCGATGCGGTGCTTGAGCCGGTGGAGTTCCGCGGCGATCTGAGCCTCACCGTGCGCCCCGAACGCTACCTCGAGGTGGCCCGCTTTCTCCGCGATGACCCGGACCTGCGCTACACGTTCCTCGAGAACCTCTGCGGCGTGGATTACCTGGGACGCGCGCCCCGCTTCGAGGTGGTGGCCCACCTGGTGAGCATGCTGCACCTGCACCGCGTCTGCCTGAAGGTTGGCGCGCCGGAGGAGCATCCCCACGTCCCCTCCCTCACCCCGCTCTTCCCTACGGCCAACTACCAGGAGCGTGAAGCCTACGACCTCCTCGGCATCGTGTTTGACGGGCATCCCGCCCTTACCCGCATCCTGATGCCCGATGACTGGCTCGGCCATCCGCAGCGCAAGGATCATCCCCTGGTTGAGGAGGAAATCGCCTTTACCTTCAATCAGGAGCGGATCTACGCCCATAAGCCCTTCGCGAAGGAATAATGCGTTGCGCCCCCGCCCAGGGGCGCGCGCCGAGATACGCCCATGACCAGTACCCTCCATGCTGTCTCTTATACACATCT
>JAOACN010000688.1 GCA_026417815.1 Chloroflexaceae bacterium
CCCCGTGCGCCCCCCAACGGCCGGGGCGGGGGGAACCCCGGTTTCCCCGCCAGCACGGCCGGGGTGTGGGGAAACCCGGTTTCCCCGTGAGTTCCGCAACGGGCGGGGGATGGGGAACCCCGATTTCCCCGTCAGCACGGCCGGGGCGCGGGGAAACCCGGTTTCCCCGCCAGTACCGCAACGGACGGGGCGTGGGGAAACCCGGTTTCCCCGTCAGCACGGCCGGGGTGTGGGGAAACCCCGTTTCCCCATCTTCCACCACAGATGCAAGGAGAGATCATGGATCGCATTCTCGTCACGGAAAAGATCGCCGCCGAGGGTCTGGACGTGCTGCGGCAGGCCGCCGAGGTGGACGTGCGCCTGGATCTCGATAAGGCCGCGCTCCTGGAGATCGTCGGCGGCTATGACGCGCTGGTGGTGCGCTCGGCGACCAAGGTGACCGCCGAGGTGATTGATGCCGGCACGCGCCTGCGCGTCATCGGGCGCGCCGGCACCGGCGTGGATAACATTGACGTCAACGCCGCCACCCGCCGGGGTATCGTCGTGGTCAACGCGCCGGCCTCCAACAATGTGGCCGTGGCCGAGTTGACGATCGGCTTGCTGATCGGCCTGGCCCGTTCCATCCCCCAGGCGCACCTGTCACTGCAGAGCGGCAAGTGGGAGCGCAACAAGTTCGTCGGCTGGGAGGTGCGCGGCAAGACCCTGGGCCTGGTGGGCCTGGGGCGCATCGGCTCGGAGGTGGCGGTGCGCGCCCGGGCCATGGCCATGCACGTGCTGGCCTACGACCCGGTGGTGTCGCTCGACCGCGCCACGCATCTCGGCGTCGAACTGGTGACCATGGAAGAACTTCTCCAGCGCAGCGACGTGGTTTCGCTGCACGTGCCCCTGGTGGAGAGTACCAGGAACCTGATTGACTCCACCCGCATTGCTCAGATGAAGCGTGGCGCCTATCTGATCAACGCCAGCCGCGGCGGGGTGGTGGACGAGCAGGCTCTCCTCGCCGCCGTTGACACCGGTCACCTGGCCGGCGCGGCCCTCGATGTCTTCAGCCAGGAGCCGCCTCCCGCCGATGCGCCGATCATCCACCATCCCAGGATTATCACCGTGCCGCACATCGGCGCCAGCACCGCCGAGGCGCAGACCTCCGCCGGCACCGAGATGGCCGAGGGAGTGGTGACGGCGCTCAGCGGCGCCACGCCCCGATACGCGGTCAATGCCCCCTTCGTCGCTCCCGAAGCCTGGAGCGTGTTGCAACCCTACCTGTCGCTGGCTCGGCAGATGGGCCGGCTGATCAACCAGTTGATCCACACCCCGGTGCGCAGCTATGATCTGGAGTTCCGTGGTGAACTGGCCGACGTGGACACCCAGCCGGTCCGCCTGGCCGTGCTCCAGGGGTTGCTGGAGGCGGTCAGCATCGAACGGGTGACCCCGGTCAACGCCCCGCTGATCGCCCGCGAACGGGGCATGCGCGTCACCGAGCGCACCGACCCCGACGCTGCGAGCTATGCCGGGCTGCTGGTCGTGCGGGTCGAGGCCACCGATGGCGAGCACCTCTTCTGGGGTACCGTGCTGCGCGGCGAACCCCACATCGTCCGCGCCGACGGCTACTTTGTGGACTTCATTCCGCAGGGGTCGCTGCTCTTCACCTACCACCGCGACCGCCCGGGCATGATCGGGCGTGTCGGCACCATCCTCGGCGGCGCCGATGTCAACATCTCGGGCATGTACGTCGGGCGCCTGGCCCCCCGCGAGCACGCCATGATGGTGCTGACCCTCGACGAGCCGGCCTCCGACGAGGTCCTGGCCCAGATCCGCGCCCTGGAGGGCATTGAACAGGCGTATAGCGTTAATCTGTAGACCAGCGGAACGCGCCCATCCGCCACGCGGTAATGGTAGGGGCGAAATACATTTCGCCTCCCACAGTAGGGGCGAAATCGATTTCGCCCCTACCACTATCGGCAATCTGAAATCCCAAATCCACAATCGCTACGGTCGCAGGCGTACCGTCACCGACTTCCCCGGTTCGACGATGATATTATCCACCAGCACCGCCCGCCGTTCCTCGTCATAGACCCGGTAGCGCCCCGGCGCCAGGTGGTACTGGTAGTCGAGCTGGAAGTAGAATTTGATCCTGCCCGGCGGCGGTCCGGTGAATATGCTCGTTTCCCACTCGCCATTGACCGCCTTTTCGACGCGCAGGTCCTCGACGACATTGGCCGGCAACCCATCGTTGATGAAGGTAACTCCACCCCAGCCGATAACCGCCACCGTTTCACGGCCTTCTTCAACGATGGCCGTATAGTCGGTGAAAAAGTGATTGGAGACCTGATCGTCCCGATTGTCAACCCGTGAGACGGTGAAACGGTACTCGCCAGGGGGCAGAGCGATGAGTTGTTCCCCTTCGAATGTTGCTTTGATCTGCCTGTCGGTTTCGGGGTTCCTGGCGCCGAACATGCTGTTGCCCTGGGCATCCCGGAAACCCGACAGGTGGACGTGTTCCGGCTTGCCGTCCGGGCCGATGCCTATGAAGCGCATGGTGCTGCGTTTAAGTGAGGCGGCGATCAGTTCCTCGAGCGTCTGGGCCAGGGCATCGCCGTTCTGCGCGTCAATGTAGCGTCCTCCGCTATTCTCGGTAATGCAGCGCAGCGTCTCGGCCACCGCTGGCTCCAGCCCGAAGCCCACCACGTCAATCCGCACCTCGGCCTCCGAGGCGGCCAGCGCCGCCGCCACCGCGCACGGATCGCCATCGCAGGTCTCCTCACCGTCCGACACCATAATGATCACGTTGCGCACGTTTTCGCCCGCCTGCAGGTCCTCGCCGGCCCGCTGCAACGCCAGGCTGATCGGGGTCCAGCCGGCCGGTTGCCAGGCGGAGGCCTGCTGCCGCAGCAGTTCTTTGTTGACGCCCTGGACCGGCACCAGCAGGGCGGTGCTCTGACAGGAGCGCGCCCGCTGGGCCTCGCTACTGTCACCTTCGTGGCCGAAGACGCGGAAGCCGACGTTCAGGTTGGGGTTGTCGGGCAGCGAGTCAATGACCCGTTCCATCGCCCGCCGGGCGGCCTGGATCTTGGTTTCGTTGCCGATGCGCTGGGCCATCGAGCCGCTGGAGTCGAATACCAGTTCGATGTTGACGGTTGTGCCAGCGCCGGACTGCTCCTGGGGACGGAACACAACGGGAGCATTCTCGGCGGGCGCCGCGGTTGCCGCCGCGCTCGCGCCAGATGGCGAAGGTGTCTCGGCGGAGGGCGCGAAGGGCGCGCGGGTCGGTTCGACCGGCGGGCTGGTCGGCGCCGGGGTGGCGGTGGCTGATCTGGGGGTGGCAGTGGGGGGCGGCGCTTCGGTGGGTGGGGCCTGGGCGGCCATCGTGGCGCGCACCTCCGCTTCCACCGTGGCCCGCAGGCTGGCCTGATCATTCGCGGCAGGCGCGCCGCCGCACGCGGCAATGATCGTGGTAATCAGCAGTACAACGGGGATACTCCAATACCGGTTGAACACGCGGCTCCTCCTCTCACTGGTCTGTGAACGAAGTTTCCGGGCCTTTCCACGTCCCTCCCAGCCTCCCCGGTGGGTAGGAGGCAGACTCCCTCCCCCGCTGGGAAAGGTTTGGGGAGGGGGTGGGGTTGGGGAGGGGGCGCGGTTAGCGAAAAACGTCGTTCAAAGACCACTCACCTCTACCGGTATTATTTCGCATGATATCATATTTCATTGCCGTAAGGCGACAGGCCCCTGCCCGTCGGGAGTATCCGGGAGGGTACAGCCCAGAAGAAAACGTGCACTGTTCAGATTTACCGCAGAGGAGCGCAGAGGATGGGCCATATGCAACCCTCCGCGCCCTCTGCGGTGAACATATGTCCCGTAAACATCCCCGAACACTTTTCGGAACGTGAAGCCGTTTGTTATAATGCCCTCAGATCAGAAACGGACTCAGTAAAGGAACATCCCATGGCCTTTGACACCGCCCACGCCCTCCTGATCGGCATTGGCAGCTACGCCCATGCGCCGCGGTTCAATGTGCCGGTCACCGCCGCCGACGCTATCGCCGTCGCCGGCGTGCTGCGCGACCCCCGGTATTGCGGCTACCCGCCGGAGCAGGTCACCCTGCTCAGCGGCGCCGCCGCCACCCGCGAGGGCGTCCTGGCGGCCCTCGACGCCCTGGCGGCGCGCGTCGGCGAAGGCGATACCGTCCTGGTCTTCTATGCCGGCCACGGCGAGTACGGCGACGACGGCTACTACCTGACCACCCACGACACCCGCCTGGAGGGGCGCAAGGTCGCAGCAGGCACGGGCCTGCGCCTGTCTCTTATACACATCTGACGCTGCCG
>JAOACN010000485.1 GCA_026417815.1 Chloroflexaceae bacterium
AGATGTGTATAAGAGACAGGAGTTCGAGGAGGCGATCGAGAAAGTCATCGCCGGGCCGGAACGCCGCTCGCGGCTGATATCCGACGAGGAGAAGCAGATCGTGGCGTACCACGAAGCGGGCCACGCCCTGGTCATGCAAATGCTCCCCAACGCCGACCCGGTGCATAAGATCAGCATCGTGAGCCGGGGCATGGCACTGGGCTACACCATGCCACTGCCTGAGGAAGACCACTTGCTGTACGGCCGCAACAAGTTCCGGGATGAGCTGGCCGGCCTCCTGGGTGGCCGCGTGGCCGAGGAAGAGGTCTTCGGCGACATCACCACCGGCGCCTCCAACGACCTGGAGCGGGTCACCTCGCTGGCCCGCCGCATGGTCACCCAGTATGGGATGAGCGACGTTTTGGGGCCGCAGACCTTCGGCGAGAAGGAGGAGCTGATCTTCCGGGGCCGCGAGATCGGCGAGCAGCGCAACTATAGCGAAGAGGTGGCCGAGGCGAGTGACAAAGAGGTGCGCCGCCTGGTGGACGAAGCCTACGAGCGGGCGCGCACCATCATCCGCACCTACCGCGACAAGCTGGACGAGATCGCCCACCGCCTGATAGAGAAAGAGACCATCGAGGCAACCGAGTTCCAGGCGATGTTCGTGTAAGGCGGCCTGCAACGTGCGTGCATCTATCCCGGCATCTTCTCGTCCTACGACGTGGAGCCGCAACGACCTGTTGATGCTGAGCGCCGTGCTCATCTGGGGCATCAACTTCACGGCGGTCAAGTACGCGCTCCGCGAGTTTTCCCCGATGGCCTTCAACGGTGTGCGGTTCAGCCTGGCTACCGTAGCGATGAGCCTGATTTTACTCTGGCAGGCCCGGGCAACACGCGACCCGGGCCTGCTATGGCTGCCGCGGCGTGACTGGCTGCGGCTCGGCCTGTTGGGCCTGCTGGGCAACACCCTCTATCAACTGCTTTTCATCAACGGCATGAACTTCACCACGCCGGCCAACTCCTCCCTGCTGATGGCAACCGCGCCGATCTGGGTGGCAGTGATCGGTTATCTGCTGGGCATCGAGCGCATCAGCCGGCTCATGTGGGGCGGCATCCTGCTCTCCTTCCTCGGGATGGTGGTGTTGATCCTGGGCGGGGAGGGGCGGCTCAGTTTGAGCGGTTCCACCTTGTTGGGCGACCTGATGCTATTGGGGTGCGCGATCGTGTGGGCGCTTTACACCACCATCAGCAAGCCGTACCTGGGGCGTTATTCCCCGTTGAAGCTGACGACCTGGACCATGATTACCGGCACTGTGCCGTTGGCGTTGATCTGTCTGCCCGCCATCGTGCGCCAGGACTGGCGTGCTATCTCCTGGGTGGGATGGGGCGCCCTGTTCTTCTCTGCGTTTCTGGCCGTGGTGGTGGGATATCTGGTCTGGTACACCAGCGTGCAACGCGTCGGCAACGCCCGGACGGCGATCTACTCCAACCTGACGCCGGTCTTCGCCATTACGTTCGCCTGGCTCACCCTGGGCAGCACGCTGGCCTGGTTGCAGGCCCTGGGCGCGATAATCGTGCTTGCGGGCCTCCTCCTGAGCCGCTACGGCCGGGTGAAGTAAGCGGACGACGGGTCGAACCCATGGCGCACGTTCTGAAGTTCGTTTACTTGCTTCGATCTCACCGCCTGGGCCAGTGGGGGCTGGACCGCTGGGCTATTACCCTGGTGTGGGGCATGGCAGTCGCGCTGTTGCTGGGGTGGTTGTTTCGGGGAAGGCCGGCGTTGGCCCCGTGGCACTGGGGCGTGCTGGCGTTGCTGTTGCTGGCCGGCGGCGGGCTGTTCGTGTTGCGCGTTTGGGGCGAGCGACACGGTTATGCAGTCTTCATCCCCGAAGCACAGGTTGCTTCCCCCGGCCCGCGTGCCCTTGCGCCTGCCGACAAGGTGCCGGTATGGGCCTCAGGCCGGTTTGAAGTCGAGGGGCGCAGTAGCTTCCTGGCCGGCCTGCAGGCCTACTGGCGCACCTTCGCCTCGCGCGAGCACGCGGTGATGGCGATCCGCCATCGGTCAAGGTTTCTGTTGGCGGGCAAATCGCCCGAGGAGCAGATCGGCATGTGGTACATCTTCATCCCTGTCTCTTATACACATCT
>JAOACN010000492.1 GCA_026417815.1 Chloroflexaceae bacterium
ATGTGTATAAGAGACAGAGCACGGGTCGCTCCCCTCTACCTTCCGTACCCGGCCCGACATCGGGGCCCTGCTGGCCCATAACCGGCGAATCTTTGAGACCACCGGACGCCAGGGAACGCCGGCGCCGACCCGGCGCGTCGATCTGCTCTATCTGGCCTGGAACCGCCTTGAGTTTACCCGTGAGAGCTTCACCACCCTGGTCGCCAGCACCGATTGGAGCCTGGTGCGTGAACTGGTGGTCTACGATGATGGATCGGAGGATGGCGCCGACGCCTGGCTGGAGCAGGCCATCGCCACAGTCCCCGCCCCGGTTCGCTTCGCGCGCACCCGTTTCGGCTCCCCGGTCACGGCGATGCTCGACTTCATCGCCCGGGCCCGGGCGCCCATCCTGGCCAAAGTTGACAATGACGCTATGCTGCCACCCGGCTGGCTGCGCCAGAGTCTCGCGGTGCTCGACCGCTACCCGGAACTTGACCTGCTCGGCATCGAGGCGATGAACCCCCACAGTGACGACCCGGAACTGGCGCGGAGTTATGCGCCCGCCGCGTTCATCTCCGGGCTGGGATTGTACCGCCGCGCCGCCTTCGCCGATAGCCAGCCCCGGATGTACCAGCGCTACTTTGGCCTGGAAGAGTGGCAGGTAGCGCGGGGCGCGCAGTTGCGACGCGGCTGGATCGATCCGGCCCTGCCGGTCTTCCTGCTTGACCGCACGCCGCTCGAACCCTGGGCCAGCCTTTCGGCCCGTTATGTGCAGCGCGGCTGGCAGCGCGTCTGGCCCGCCTACCCGCCTGACTGCACCCTCTGGCACTGGCGCTGGCCCCCGGGCGCGGCGGCCACACCCGGTGCCCGGGCCCTTGCACGGGCCGTTCCTGCCATCGCCAGCGACAGCGAACAACGCCTGCAGTTCTGCTACTGCGACGAGCCGCCGCGCCCCGGCTTCACCCACGCCAGGGTGCTGCCCTTCCCCGGTCCCGGCGATCTCGACCTGCGCGCTGCCTGGCCCTGGGCGGACAACAGCTTCAGCTACATCAGCGCCCACGAACTAGTCGAGCACCTGCCCGACCCGCTGCACACGATGAACGAGCTGTGGCGCGTGCTCGCCCCCGGCGGTGACGTCGAGATCGCCGTGCCCACCACCGACGGCAGCGGCGCCTTTCAGGATCCCACCCACGTGTCGTTCTGGAATCGGGGCAGCTTTCGCTTCTTCGAGGCCGGCGCCCCCGAACGCGAAGGCCTTGCCCGGCGGGCGCCGCTGCGGGCGGCCTTCACGGTGCTGCGCGAGCGCCTCGACCAGACCAGCGATGGCCCGCGCCTCACCATCCTGCTGCGGGCGCTCAAGGACGCACCAGCCGCGCGCCACGAGCATCCCGCGGCTGAAGCGCCCGCAGCAACGACCGCGGCGGAAATGACGCCGCTGATCGCCCCGCCCGGCGATGGGCGCTTCCTCTGCGCTCTGCGGGTGAAAAACGAGGCCGCCCACATGGGCGAGGTGCTCGAGCGCGCCCTTGGCCTGTGCGGGCGGGCGCTGGTGCTGGACGACCACTCGACCGACGCGACCCCGCGGATCTGCCGACAGTTCGGGCCGCGCGTCCAGGTGATCAGCTCGCCGTTTACCGGGCTCGATGAGGCCCGCGACAAGAACTACCTGCTGCAGCGGATCATCGCAGCAGGACCGGAGTGGGTGCTCTGGATCGATGGTGACGAAGTATTGGAGCGTTCAGGACCTGAGCGGATCAAGCAAGCGGTGCGCGAAAGCCCGGGCGCCGCGGTCTTTGCGCTGCGCATTGCCTACCTCTGGGATCGGGCCGACCAGGAGCGGATTGACGGGATCTGGGGGCGCTTCTACCGTCCCTCGCTCTTCCGTCTGACCGGTCAGCGCCACGAGGCGCTGAGCTTCGGACCCACCGGCCAGGGCGGCAACTTCCACTGCGGCAACGTGCCCCGGGGCCTGCGCGGCCCCCTGCGCCGGCTCCAGGTGCGCCTCAAGCACTACGGCTACCTCGAACGCGAGCGCCGCCAGGCCAAGTATCACTGGTACAACCAGATCGATCCCAACAACGAGGCCGAAGATTGCTACCGGCACCTGGCCGAACTCCCCGGCGCCCGCTTCGCGCCGGGCCCGGCGCAGCTACGACCGTGGCGCGAGTGACGCTCGTATCGGAACGGTCACGAGCGATGAGCCGCGCGGTCAGCATTGCGCCAGCGCCAATGGCGCATCAATCCAGCCGGTAGGTTTCCTCAATCGCGCCCCGCCGGGCCAGCAGCGGTATGTGCCCGGCGAAACCTGCCAGGGCTGCTCTGGCCTGGAAGAAAAATCGGGCGGCGATCGGTATGCCCGCGGGCGCGCCCACCAGCAGACGCAACTCGCGATTGGCGTGCAGGTATTCGCCGCCCAGGGCCAGAAAATCCCAGTACCCAACGTTGAAACCTACCCCTGAACTGACGATCTCCGGAAAATACACCGTGCGACTATCCGTGCGCTCGGGGGTCAACGACGCGACGGCAAACTTGAGTTCAACACCGATGGTAGTTTTGAGTTCGACCGGTCGCTCGCCACGCACCTCACGGGGAACCATATCCAGGATCTCAGCGTCGCTGGTGGGGCTCAGATCGATCTCAAGACGCGACCACGTGAAGCGACATCGGGGATCCGGGTGGATGACACACATCAGGGGTACATCGAGATAGACCCGGCCAGGTTCACCGCCAGTCGCGGGAATGACGCGCCGGCTGCGTCTTCGCGCGAGCCCGAAGCGATTCTTGTATTGGAGCAGGTTGACCGTCTCGTCGCCAATAACGACGTACTCGTTGCGCTCGTCCTCGATCTCGAACTCAAGAGGCTGATCGTCGAAGAGGAACGTAAACTCGTCGCCCATAGCACCCCCTGAGGTTCACCGCCAATCGCCAATCAACACAAAAGGCGCCCAGTGATAGAAGGCTGACCAGTCTTTCTGCTTACTGGTGTCATGCATCGCGAGATGCAGGGCATCGGCAAGGCACCAGCCTTCCGATGCGCCAAGATAGCGGTACAGTTGCTTCATCAGAAAAGCCGCCGAGGGATCACCGACGCTCCAGAGGCTCAGGAGCATGGCCCTGACGCCAGCGATCAGCAAGGCGCGATGCAGCCCGATCTGCTCGTCGCCTGGCCGCTCGTCGCTCACGCCGGTCTCGCAGCCGCCGAGCGTAACCAGTTGGGTCGGGAGCGGGGGCAACGCGAGGACGTCCTGGGCGGAGAAGACCTGGCCGTTGGCAAGGAGCAGGGCCGTCTGTTCGCCAGCGTCGGTTCCCCCAAATGCGCCATGCCCGCTGATATGCACAAGGTCGCAGCTTTGCAGGGCCTCACCTATCGTTTCGGCGGTGACCGCGGCGCCCAGAACAGGAGCGATGCCGAACATCCTGGCCAGCGTTTCCGCCTCGTCGCGGGCGTGCGCCAGGTTATTCTGCGCATCACCGAATACGGCAACCCTGGCGCGCAGTGGCGCGCCGTCGGGAGCGGTGCATCGCCGTGCGCGGCAGGCAGTGAGCAACCCCGCGGCGGGAACATAGACCACGGTGTTACGCAAGCCTAGCGGCATCCCGGCCAGGTGGAGCGTGTGGAGCGGCACATCACGCAGGATGCCCGACGGGGCCAGATAGATCAGGTCGCCAGGTGCGGCATACGTGGCGAGAGGGGCAATGAGCCAGTTATAATCGTACCATAGACGTACCGAGGAGCCATGCAACAACGAACTTACGCGCCGAGCCGAGCCGAAGTTGGTCCGGACAAACCTGCGTAGATTGTCGTCCAGCGGCTCGCTGAACAACTCCGGCTCTTCCATGTCGGAGCGCAGCACGAAGAGGTGAATGGCTCCCGGGCTGACGGCATACGACGCCAGGATCGCCCGCCTGGGAGTGGAGCGATAGTCACCGGGCCGTGGGAGTTGGGCCAGTTCATCCTCGGTGGCGGCGAGGAAGGCGCGTAGAGAAGCGACCGTGGTTGGCGGGGGATCGCGCAACTCGGCGTAGGCGGCCTGATCGGCTCTGGTTTCGGGTGGCGGCGCATCCAAGGTTGCGCCGCCGGGCAGGCCAACGATTCGGGTCACTGCCTCAACCAGCGACCTGGCTCGGGCTTGCTCCGCGGCAATGAAGGCCGCTGTTTTGTGACCCTCGCGAATGTACAGCGCAAGAAGGCCGTGGTAGGGATCAAGCCCCCGGCCAAGAAAGCTGAGCCGTAGCATATCGCCCGTCAGCAACTCACGCGCGCGCTCCCAGCGGCTAATCGCAAGGCGATAGCACGCTGCGGCCCTGCGGGTCTTGCCGGGCAAACGGGCATACAGGTCGCCGAGCCGGCTGTAGACAACACGCAGACCCTCATCATCCCCTACCCGCGCCAGCAACCTCCGCGCCTTGCGGTACCAGGCCATCGCTTCATCAAGCCCGTCGCGCTGCCGGGACAAGGGATCCGCTTCAGTGGAACCGCCGGGCTGCCGGGGGCCGCGACGTATAGCTTTATCAAACACTCTGACCGGACCGAGGGGGGCAAAGCCACGGCCCGGCAAACCCTCGCTCTGAGGATCTAGACCCACCCTGTCTCTTATACACATCT
>JAOACN010000653.1 GCA_026417815.1 Chloroflexaceae bacterium
AATCCCTACTACCTGGTCGTGGCCGTGCAACCCGACTGGCACAATGCCCACGACCTGCTGGGCTACTACAATACGCTCACCGGCGTCTACCATCCTACCCCCTTCCTGCGCTTCCTGTTGCAGGCGGCAGCCGATCCCCAGCAGTCCTACTACGTCTGCCTCGATGAGATGAACCTGGCGCGCCCGGAATACTACCTCGCGCCCATCCTCTCGGCGATGGAAACCATCGAAGGCGTCCTTGACCTGGGCAGCCCCCTCGCCGAAACGCCCCTGGCTGGCGGCGGCACGCTCCAGAACCCTGTGCGCCTGCCGGTCAACCTGCGTATCATCGGCACGGTGAACGTGGATGAGAGCACCTTTGCCCTCAGCGACAAACTGCTCGATCGGGCCAACTTGATCGAGTTGACCGAGGTGGACCTGGAGGGCTTTCGGGCGATCTACGGCGGCCCGGTGGACGAGCAGGTCTGGCGGACCCTGGTGACGGTGCACGGCCTGGCCACGGAAGCCGGCCACCCCTTCGGCTATCGGACGGTGGGGGAAATGCTCCGCTTCATCGAGCAGGCCGCGGGCGCCCTGACCCCGGCGCAGGCCCTTGACGCGCAGATCAAACAGAAGGTGCTCCCGCGCCTCCGCGGCGAGGATACTCCCCGCCTGCGCCGCGCCCTCACCGGCCTGCTCAGTCTGACCCTTGGCCTCGAGCCGCAGGTGTGGGGACGCGCCGCCCAGGTTACTCCCGAACATCTGGCTGCCGCTCCCTTCCCCGAGAGCGCCGCCAGGCTGCGCCGCATGCTCGAACGCCTTGACCAGGATGGGGTTACCGATTTTTATGCCTGAGGAGTGATTTCGCTGCGCGGCCCCTTCCACCCGCGGCGGACTTATCTTGCTTCGCCAGCACCTCCGCCGCCGGCGGAACGGGGGTTGCGGAGGGGCGTAGCCTCCCCGCAACCTTCCAACGGTGATTCGGGAGGGTCCGGGAGGATACCGTCCTCCCGGATCATGCCTGCCCCACAAGGCGCAACGCCGCGATACACGTGATGGCCGCTGGCTCCCGGCCCACTTCCTGCCAGGTGCGCCCGCGATCCTCCGAGCGGAGCACCTGCCCCGTGCTCGTGCCCGCCCAGACGTAGTCCATATGGTAACTGGCGGGGGCCAGCGTCTGCACCCGGCCATCAAGACCACCCTCGACCACGGCCTCGCTCCAGGTTGCGCCGCCATCCTCGCTGCGGGCGAGGCTGGCGCCCCCGGCGCGGGCAGCGATCAGCGTCTCTTGTTTGCCGGCCAGGAGCGCCAGCGCGCTCGCTTCGGGGGCGGGCGGCTCGCTCCCGCGCCACTGCGCCGGCCCCTGGGCGGTGTAGACCACTGGCCCCGAACCCTTGAGCAGCGCCAGCAACCTCTCGGCATCGGCGTCAACGGTTGGTGACCAGGACTGCCCGCCGTCGCTGGTGCGCAGCGGCGGGCCATTCTCCACTGCCGCCACCAGGTTGAGCGCATCGGCGGCGAGCAGGCCGCGGATGGCCTGCCCCTCCAACACCCGGCCCACCCGTCGCCAGCGACCCGTGCCGCCCGGGTCGCTGTAGATTGCCAGTCCTCCCGTCGTACCCACATAGACAATGCTGGCCCTGGCCATTGCTGGTTCTCCCCGTGTTGTTTGCCTTGCTCCACGCCTCCGCCGTCTGGCAGCATAGCACCGCCCTCATGGTTGCGCAAGGCGCCTGCCTCCTGCGCGTGTTCCTGTCTTCCGACCCGTTCACCGCCCCACGTCCCGCTGCGGGGGGCGGGGGGTAAGGGTGGCTACGCCGCCCGATGTGGATCCGGGGCTCGCCCCGCAGACGTTGCACGGGCCCTGGCAGTAAGCCTGGGCAAGCGCCGAATCCTCAGCCAGTTATGCTATTCTATTCAATATCGGTTCTTCGGCCACCCTCGTCGACCACCCCGGCCCGGGCGGCGATGCGCCGCGACGGCGCGCCGGGTATGGATGCGCAAGCGTGCGTTGCCACGCCGGTCCGTCGTACCCGCGTGGCGCCTGGAGGTGACCGAATGGTTCGGGCAATGGGGGTGGCCGCTACTTCGCGGGCGCCGGGTTGATCGGCGCGGTCCGTGTAGCTAAGGAGAGTAAGGAATGCGACGAGTCATGCTTCTGGTCCTGGCGAGCCTGCTGCTCGCCATCCTCGCGGCCTGCGGCGGCGCCCCGGCCGCCCCGGTCGCCCCGACAAATGCCCCGGCTGGTGGTGCAACCACTCAGCCAACTGCCGCGGCCGGCGCCCTCCCCGACCTGGGCGGGCGCCAGGTGACCATCGCCGTCGAGAATGCTTACCCGCCGTTCAACTACATCAACCCCGCCACCGGCAAGGGCGAGGGTTGGGACTACGACGCCTGGAACGAGATCTGCCGCCTGCTCAACTGTGTGCCCGTGTACCAGGAGGCTTCCTGGGAAGGGATGATCCAGGCCGTGGCCAACGGGCAGTTCGACGCCGCCGCCGACGGTATCACCATCACCGAGGAGCGCGCCAAACAGGTTGACTTCTCCGATGGCTACATCCAGGTGGCCCAGCGCCTCATGGCCCGCGTGGACGAGACGCGCTTCAACAATATGGACGAGTTCGTCGCCAACGAGACCCTGCGCCTCGGCACGCAGACCGGAACGACAAACTACGAGACCGCCTCGCGCCTGCTGCCCGAGTCGCGCATCCAGGCCTTCGAGCAGTTCCCCTTCGCCGTGGCCGCGCTGATCAACGGCGATGTGGACGGAGTGATTATTGACGAAACCGCTGGCCAGGGCTACGTCGGCACCAACGCCGAAAAGGTCAAACTGGTCGGCGAACCGATCTCCAGCGACCAGTTGGGCTTCATCTTCCCCAAAGGCAGCGACCTGGTCGAGCCGGTCAATCTGGCCCTGGCCGAAATGCGGCGCAGCGGTAAGCTCGACGAACTGGCAAAGAAGTATTTCAGCGCGGAGTTCAAGCTGCCGGGCAGCTAACCGCTGATGGCCGGTTGGGGGAGGGTGGGGAAACCGGGTTTCCCCACGCCCCCGCCTATGTATTTTCGGGTTGCGCGCGGGGCCGCGCCCTCCGCGCCTCCCCGGCGCGGGTGCGCAACGGGCCACGCGGCGAAAGCGTATCTACCAACGGAAGGACCCCGCGCCAATGGCGATAGAACATGATCAGCTCATCCCCTCCAGACCGACCGTAACCTGGCGCACCGGTCTGGCTCAGTTTCCATGGTGGCTGGTGATCATTTTGACGATCATCAGTATCATGGTTTTGCGGATCATCTTTGACCCGATCCACCGAGATATATTTATCACCATTTCGCAGGGTTTAGGGGTCACGCTCTATGTCACGGTGGTATCGTTTAGCCTGTCGCTGGTGCTGGGCCTCATCCTCGGTCTGGGCCGGGTGGCGAAGAATCCGATCCTGCGCAACCTGGCGATCACCTACATCGAGTTTATCCGTGGCGTGCCCATGCTGGTGTTGATCTTCACCATCTCCTTTGCCGTGGTGCCGCTGGTGGCGCGCACCTTTGGGCTGCCGAACAACGCCGTGTCGCTCACCACGCGGGCGATTATTGCCCTGGTGCTGATCTACGGCGCCTACATCGCCGAGATCTTTCGCGCCGGGATCGAGTCGATCGGTCGCGGCCAGATGGAGGCGGCCCGCTCGCTGGGCATGTCGCACGTGCAGGCCATGCGCTACGTCATCCTGCCCCAGGCGGTGCGCAACGTGCTCCCCGCCCTTGGCAACGACCTGATCGCCATGCTCAAAGACTCGTCGCTGGTCTCCGTCCTTGGCGTGCGCGAGATGACCCAGGTGGCGCGCCTGTCGGTGAGCACCAGTTTTCGCTACGAAGAGACCTATTTTATTTTGACCCTGTTCTATCTCTCCCTGACGCTGGTGCTGTCGCTCCTGTTGCAACTGCTCCAGCGCCGCATGCGCGCGAAGGGGTAGTTCAATGAGCCGTTCCGCTGGTCAACCGATGATACTGATTGAGAATGTAAGCAAATACTTTGGTTCGTTTCGCGCCCTGGATCGTGTCAATCTCAGTGTCGAAGCCGGTGAGGTGCTCATGATCATCGGCCCGTCAGGCTCGGGCAAGTCAACCCTGCTGCGCTGCATCAATCACCTGGAGGCGCCCGACGCGGGTCGGATCGTGGTGGACGGCATCGCCCTGAGCAACAACGAGGCCCACATCAATGCCGTGCGCGCCGAGGTGGGCATGGTGTTCCAGCGTTTCGAGTTGTTCCCTCATCTGACGGTGCTGGAGAACATCTGCCTGGCGCAGCAGAAGGTGCGGCGGCGCTCACGGCGCGAGAGCGAGGAGATCGCCTGGCAGTTGCTGGAAAAGGTCGGCATTCCCGAGCAGGCCCACAAGTACCCCGGCCAGCTTTCGGGCGGGCAGCAGCAGCGCGTGGCGATCGCCCGCTCCCTGGCCATGCAGCCGAAGATCATGCTTTTCGACGAGCCGACCTCGGCCCTCGATCCGGAGATGATCAAAGAGGTCCTCGACGTCATGCTGGCCCTGGCCGCCGAGGGGATGACCATGGTGGTGGTGTCGCACGAGATGGGGTTTGCCCGCAACGCGGCCAACCGGGTGGTGTTTATGGATCAGGGCCGCATCATCGAACAGGGGACGCCAGAGGCGATCTTCGGCGCTCCGCAGCACGAACGCACAAAGCTGTTTCTCTCACGGATTCTTCACTGAGGGCAGGGCCGAAGCACTGGCTGCGCCAATGCTTCGGCCTTACTGTGCGGATGCCGCGTTCCCCAGCGGGAGCGATCACCTCCCCGCCAGGAACGCGAAGGCCGTGGCCATCATCCCCGCGCTCCCCACCAGTTGCCCGATGCTCCAGAAACCAATACTGTCCCAGGCCCCCGGGTCGTGCCAGGCGCCCCGGAGCACCCGATGGGCCAGCCAGGCGCCGATGGGCAGCGTGGCCACAGGCGCCAGCGCCACCGGCCAGGGCAGCCCCGCGACGGCCAGGACCGGCAGGCTACCATAGGCCAGCCCCAGCGCCGCCAGGTAGAACTGCGCCGAGCGCGCCGGTCCGACCCGCACCACCAGCGTGTGCTTGCCCACCGCCGCGTCACCCGCGGCGTCAGGCACGTTGACCGCCACCAGCATCGCGAACTGCAACAGACAGAGGGGCACGATGGCCAGCAGCACCGCTCCGCCGACCGCTCCCGTCTGCGCCTGGTGGCCCACCAGCGCCGTCAATCCCGGCACGATGATCGCGCCCGTCACCTCACCCAGCGCCCGCCGGTGCAGAAACAGCGGCGGCCCGCTGTAGACCCAGGCAAGCCCGATTGCAACCAGGAGCAGGAGCAGCGTGGCTGCCGGCGCCGGCGAGGCCAGGGCCGTCAGCAGCGCCAGGCTCAGGGCCAGCGCGCCGAAACTCAGCGCCGCCACCAGCGCCGTGCGCGCCGGCAACCGGTCCTCCGCCAGCACCCTGCTCCCCCCCGACCACCGGGTCGGCGTGGGATTGGCCCGGTCAGCCTCGAGATCGAAGTAGTCGTTGCAGTAGTGGTTCATCAACTGGGCCGCCGCCACCGTCAGCAACCCCAGGATCGCCGCGGGCCCGTTGAATGGCGCCCCGGCATAGCCGGCGGTCGCCACCCCCAACCCGTAGAAGATCGCCCCGCCGATCAGGTGCAGCGGTCGTCCCAGGGCCGCGAAGTCGGCCGCGCGGGCCAGCAAACCGCTCGTGCTCATACGGTTGTCCGGGTCAATTCATACATGCTCAGGACCCCGAACTCCAGATAGAACATGCCCCAGAGGAACATGTAGAACGAGGCGACCGAGTGGCGCTGCCGCAGATCCACGCGCATGCTCATCACCCAGAAGACGACGATCAGCGCCGCGTGGCTGATCAACAGGAACAGCGCATCGCCCCGCGGCAGCCCCGCCAGCGCCAGGCCGATCGGCAGGGCATAGCACGCCGTCAGCACCGCCCGCCCCAGGTTGAGCGCGCGGCGCGGACCCAGCCGCGTGGTGAAGGTCTCGATCTGGTAGAGGCGGTCGCCCTCGCTGTCGGGGATGTCCTTGTAGATCGCGATGACCAGGCCAAAGCCGAAGAAGAACAGCCCCAGCATGGCCAGCGTCGCCAGGGGCATCCCGCTCTGAAAGACCTGCTGGTAGTGCAGGGCCAGCCCAAGGTTGGCAATCACGCCCCGTGCGACGGCGATACTCAACGCCGCGGCCACCGGGAAGCGTTTGAGGCGCAAGGGCGGCAGCGAGTAGGCGCTGCCGATGAGCATGATCAGCGCCACCGTCAGCAGCAGAAACGGCCCGCTCAGCCAGGCCAGCAGCAGACTGACCCCTGCCGCGCCGAAGGTCAGGAGCCGGCCCTCGTCGCGCGTCAGCGTGCCCGCCGCTACCGGTAGCCAGGGTTTGTTCACCCGGTCAATCGCCACGTCGGTGAGCTGGTTCAAGCCCACCACGTACAGGTTCAGCGCCAGACAGGTCGCCAGTGTTACCGCGACGACCGTCAACGCCCCTGGCGCCGCTGTCCAGCCCACTACGATCAGAAAAATGGTTATCACCTGGACGGTTGTCGCAACCACCGTATGTAGTCGGGCGAAACCGATCAGGGTTTTGAGTGCCTGCATGCTGTTCCCTGTTCCATCAGGGGAAAACCGGGTTTCCTCAATCCTTTGCCGGGAGGTTCGGCGGGGCACAGCCCCTCAGAAATCAAGGATCTGTGTTTGGGGGCCGCCGGCCCCCGAACCCCCGCTCCCAGCCGCGTTGCCGCGAACTGACAACGGAGAGGTATCAAATCCATCATACCATGCAAACTCTAAAGTCCATGGAGCAAGCCCCGAACCCCGGTTTTTCTCGGTAGGTCTGGCGGCACAGCCGCCAGACCTACCGAAAAATAATCCCTGGGGCAGCTATGCCGTCCCACACCCCGCCACGGGAGGCGGATGTTGCACAAGCCCTGCCTGGACCTCACGGGTCTTATTAAGAATTGAATCCGGCACAGCCCGCGCGGGCCGGCTTCGCAGCGATAGCCCGCGGCTTCAGCCACCGGGCTACCGGGCGAATACCGGTCTATGTAGCAGTCCTCTGTACGGACGCAGCGCGCTGTGTCCGGAGCGCGCTGCGTCCGGAGCGCGCTGCGTCCGGAGCGCGCTGCGTCCGGAGCGCGCTGCGTCCGGAGCGCGCTGCGTCCGGAGCGCGCTGC
>JAOACN010000723.1 GCA_026417815.1 Chloroflexaceae bacterium
GCCATGGTCGGTGCCATTACTGGCGTTGCGGCCCAGTCGCCGGCCAAACTCGCTCATCACCACGATGGTCAAGCGGTTCTGGTAATCGACCAGGTCGCCGTAGAGGGCGAAGAGGCCCTGGGAGAGCAGGCCCAGCCGGTCGGGCAGGTAGCCGGTGCCATCGCTGTTGGCCTGGTACTCATGCGTGTCCCAGCCCCCCAGGTCAACCGTGGCGATGCGCAGCCCCTGCTCCATCTTGACAAGCTGCGCCACCGTGCGCAACGCATTGCCAAACGAGCCGGTGGGGTAGGTGACGCCATCGCGGGGGGTGTAGGCGGCGGGATTGGCGGCGCGGATGGCCTTGATCGTCTCGATGGTGCGACGTCCGGCGTTGTCCACCGGGTTCAGATTGTTGCCGGGATAAAAGCTCTCCAGCGCGCGCATCACCGGATAGCTTTCTCCGGGTTGATTGTAACGCCAGTAGGTGTTGATGGTGAACGAGCGCGGGTTGGACATCGCCACGGCGTCGCGGTAGGCCAGGAGCGATGCCGGCGTCTGGTTGCCCGCGGAGACCGCCGGCAGCAAGCCGGTGGTCAGGCCACTGGTTTGCAGGTGGCGAGTGATCCAGCCGCTGCCGGTGGTCTTGTTTCCCGGCGTGCCGCGCTCGATGTAATCCATAGCATCGAAATGGCTGCGCGTGTCGTCGTTGAGGCCACAGGCGTGAACCATGGCCAGCCGCCCGGCATCGTAGAGTTCCCTGAGGTGGGGCATTTTGCTGTTTAAGCCGAAGCTGCTCGTGCCATAAGAGGTATTGCGCGGATCGATCCGTAAGGGCGCGTTCTCCCCCGTCAGGGGAAGGGCCAGCGAGCCACGGGCCTGGCGGTACGCCGGGTCGTCGTAGGGGCAGAGCAGGCTCAGGCCATCACAGCCGCCGCGCAGGAAAACGACCACCAGAATCTCATCGCTACCGGCCGCGCTCGCCGGGTCGGCGAAGATCAACTGGCTGACACGGCCGGCTGCCATGGCCGCGATTGCCGCGCTGCATCCCACCAGAAATTCACGCCGTGTGACTTCCACAGTGCATTCCTCCTCTCCACACAATGTGGTTATGCAGATGAACTATTCCTACAACGAGACTTCGTCTCGGCAGAGAGGCCCGCGGCCCCCGCAGGACTCCCCTAACAATCAGAAGTCTCGTTGTAGTGCTATGAGAGAGGTTCTCTGGGAGGGCTTTGCCCTTCCCGACCCTCCCGTGCAGCGTCCGTGTTCACCCCAGGGATTGCCGGGAGGGCGGCGCCCCCCGAACCCTCCCCGCTGGCAGCGGCGCGGGGAAGCAGAGGCTCCCCGGCCGCCAGGTGAAAAACACAGAGAAAGTGAGGCCGGGCGGGGGGGGGACACGCCCGGCCAAATGAGGGCGACCAGGGGGGAAGGTCGGCCCTCCAGCAGAACGCGCCAGGCGCAGAACCTAGCGCAGGTTAAATTCAGGGCTCATCGCCAGGAGTTGCACCATCGCGCGCACCCGATCATGGACGCCCTCAATCGCGCCCCAATCTGGAGCGCGCGGCGTCGGGCGCGGCGGGGCATTGGGGTCGCCGCCGAAGGCGAGAAAGTTGATCAGTTCCGTGCGAACGTGCGCGGTTAGCTCGAATCCGCACAGCCGCCTGCTCCACTCGTCCACGATCTCGCGACACGAGGCGTTCAGGTTGGTTTGCCCGATGATATCAATGCTCACGTTACCACCCCAGCCCTGGGTCATAGAGAAGAAGCTGTTCCAGCGCGCCAGCATACTGTTGGTGTTCGCCCAGTAACTGGCCGTGTCGGGGTGGCCGGTTGGCGTATCCCAATCGAAAAGGTAGTGGCCACTCTGGTCGGCCGTGTAGAAGAGGCTGCCCCAGTAGCCGCCGCGGGTCGCATCACCTTCAACCGACTCCACATCGTTCGGCAGGCGGGCATTCGTCGCGCGGAGAAAGGCCCACATGGCTTCGAGCGGGCGACGCATTTTGCGCCCGAAGGTGGCGCGACATTCAGGCGACAGCACGATCGCGCGCACCACCTGGCGGATCTGGTCGGGCGCCCGGCGATTGGCCATCCAGACCTCGACCGCGGCGTCAATGACCCGTTGCGGCGGATCGTCGGCGATGAGCCGCCGGGCCAGTTTGGTACAGATGTGCCGCGCTGTGCCGGGGTGGTTACAGAGCAGCTCAAAAACTTGCTGGCCATCGGTGAGACCAGGCTGATTGCGGCCGATGTTGGCGGCCGGCGGGATGCCCGGCGCCGGACGCACGGCCAGCACGGTCTTGGGATTGGTATCGTGCCAGTCGGCGAGGTAGTAGAACTCACCAGTGTTGGGACGCCCATCGCGCCCGTTGGCAATTGTCCAGCCGGTAAAACAGCGGGCCGCTTCATAGACGTCGTCATCAATATAGCCGCGCGGGAAGGTCTCGCTACCGTAGCTGATGGTCTCGATCAGGCCGCGGTTGTCGTAGAACTTGAGATAATTGTCGGAGCCGAGGGTGTGCAACTCAAACAACTCGCGGGCGTAGTTCTCGTTGCCGCCTTCGCCACCGGCCGCGCGGTTGCTGGCATTGTCGAGGTAGAGCATCATAGCGACGCTCTTGCCCACTTCCTCGACAAAGGTACGAAAGTTCCCCAGGGCGTGGGTGCGGATCAAGCGATCGTAGGCCGGCCAGGTCGCGGCGATGCTGCCGTCGGAGGTGGCCTTCACATTGAAGTGATTGTGCCAGAAATCCACCAGAATCTCAAACAACTGGCGCCGGCTATGGACCGCGCGGATCCAGGTTGCGACGCGCACCTCGTTGAAGGGCCGGATCCGCTCGCTCCAGTCCATGGTCATCCCGCCGTTGACGCGGGTCCAGAGTTCGGCGGTGCTGGCGCCGAGCCACTCCAGGGGGCGGGCCTGGTTGACCGTGCCGTAGCGGATCTTCAGGCGCGCGTTGGCAATCAGTTGTTCACATTCGCTATCGTCAATCGTCGCCGGGTTGAGTTGCTGCTCGACCCAGCGTTCGTAGCGCTCGTCGGGGGTGGCGCCGAGGGCATTGAAAGTGGCAAGATCCTGGGCGCGCATCCCGTAGGCGAGCCGGTTGAGCGCAACGCTTGCCAGAGAAGCCGGGGGAAGCACCTGGCAGGCCGCCAGGGCCGGCGCCGGCTCAAGTATCAGGGTGCGCGCCGTCGCGGCCGTGGCCGCCAGGGCCACGCCACTACCAAGAAGGTTCCGTCGAGTCAGCCTCATAGAGCCTCGCTTCGTGCGCTGGATTGCAGGGTGATGCTATCGCTCTTCGGATATCGTTTCGCTATGCGGCCCGTTGCGTACCTATGCGGAGGTTCCGGGGCGGCTCCCCGCGCCTGCGGCGCACCAGACGAGCATGCAGGTGTAAACCGTGGTTGAGCGGCACATCCGACAGGTGCGCTCGCGCGCCTGCGGGTTCCGCCAGGCGGTTCCGGGAAACGGTACCGCACAGCGCCTCGCGGTAGCGTCTCTTGACGAACACGACATTAGTATAAAATTAGTTAACGGCTTGACAAGGATGACGAAGGTCCCGAAAGTTTCGCGCTATTATTGAGACAGGTCGTACGGGCCAGCTTCGGGGGAAGGCGCCATGGTCCGTGAACAGAGGTTCCTGCTACGTTGCCCGTCCGGTCATGCTACGTGTAGCGAAGCGGCTTCCGCTCCTGTTGCGCCAGACCCCTCGTGGAGGGTACCCTTCGCTTCGCTCAGGGCGCACTCCGGCGAAGGGGAAGCAGCTTCTGCGCCCCCTGCGGTGTACGTGTTCAGCGTTGGGGTAACCCCGCAGACCTGGGAGCGAGGGCGTCTCGCCCGCATCAGGATGCGAGGGCAAGATGCCCTCGCTCCCAGGAGAAGTGTGAACACGTACCCTGCGGCGCGTAGGCGTCGGTAGATGAACCTTTAAGACGCCAACCTGGAGGGCGGCTACGC
>JAOACN010000725.1 GCA_026417815.1 Chloroflexaceae bacterium
CGCGGAAGATCCTGTGTTGGGCCTGGGCGGTGTTTCAGCATCAGCAACCCTTTGATCCGCGCAAAGCATCCTCGAAAGCGGCACTTGCCGCTTGACACACATGAGAGAATCTCTCCACCTACGGTGGAGAGGGGGGCAGGGGGGTGAGGACCGAAAGCGCATTGGAATGCCAAAAACCCGTTCTCGCTCGAAAAACCCTACACCTGCGAGGGGGCCGGGGGGAGGGTGAGGAACGCCGCCCCTTGCTCATAAGTGACGGAGAACCCCGGGTTCCCCACGTTCCTGCCAGACGGGCAACCTGGTAAACGGACCAACCCATATGTGGCTCATCGTCGGCCTGGGCAACCCGGGCGAACGCTACGCGCGAACGCGCCACAACATCGGCTTCGAGGCCCTTGACGTCCTGGCCCGGCGGCACGGCCTGGAGTTTCGGGGCAAGCGGGCCAACAGCCTCATCGCCGAGGGAACCATCGCCGGGCAACGAGTGGCCCTGGCCAAGCCGCAGACCTTTATGAACCTGAGCGGCCAGGCGGTTTCGGCGCTGCGCAACTGGTACAAAATCGACCCGGCGCGCGAACTGCTGGTGATCTACGACGATCTGGACCTGCCCTTCGCGAAGTTGCGCCTGCGCGAGCGTGGGAGCGCTGGCACCCACAACGGCATGCGTTCGATCGTACAGCAACTGGGGAATGGCGAGTTTCCCCGCCTGCGGGTGGGCATCGGCCAGCCGCCGGGGAAGATGGACCCGGCGGCCTACGTTTTGTCACGCTTCTCGCGGGAGGAAGAGGAGGCTCTGCCGGCGCTGCTCGACACCATCGCCGACGCGGTGGAAGTGGTGCTGCGCGAGGGATTGACCACCGCGATGAACCGCTACAATCCGGGGTAGGGCGCCGTCAATCCGATGGGAGGGGTATGGGGAAACCAGGTTTCCCCATACCCCTCCAGCCGCCGTGGGGGCGCCTGACGCTTGCCCAGGAGCAGCAACACGCATCACGTTTCCGGAAGGTGCTGAGAAGCAGATGACTCAACCGCCGACCTGGGGGCCGCCTCGCTGAGCGCCTCGATCGACTCGGCGCCCATCAGGCGCGCCAGCCAGCGCGTCTCCTCGTAGTTGTCGAGGATGACCGTTACCAGCACCGTGATGGGCATGGAGAGAAACGTTCCTGGCGGACCGAGGAGCCAGGTCCAGAAAAAGAACGAAACGAACACCACCGCCGGCGAGAGGCGCAACTGGTGGCCGATGAGGGCCGGGGCCACCAGATTCTCGAAGGCGCTGTTGACCAGGGTAACCGCCAGGATCACCAGGCCGGCGCGCAGGAAGCCATGCTCGGCAAGGGCCAGGAGCACGGCGGGCACCATGGCGATGGGGATGCCAATGTAGGGGATGAAGCCAAAGACGAAGATCAGAATACCCCAGAGGATGGCGAACGGAACTTCCAGGAATATCAACCCTATTGTCGAGCCGACGCCGACCGCCAGGTTAATGTAGGTGCGAATAATGAAATAGCGCACCACGCTGCCGCCAAACGACGTCAGGCTCTGGAGCAGTTGGCTATTCTCACCGAGAGCGTGTCGAAAACGACGCCGGAAGAGCGGCAGTTCGACCAGGAAGAAGATCACCAGCACGACGACCAGCAGGGCATTGCCGAGCACGTTCCCTATACCGGTCAGAATGAAGCCCAGCACACTGGTCAGGTTGGCGCTATTGATCAAACCGAACAACTGCAGGTCGCCTTCGATCAGGCCGTGGCCGGCGAGCCAGGCCCGCAGGGCGCGTTCCTGCTCGGCCAGCAACGACTGGTAGACCGACAGGCGCGCGGTGGCCCGGCTGACGGAGATGCCGATCAGCGACCCGAGGATGGCCGCGGTGGTCAGAAAGCCGCCGATCATGAGCAGCAGGGCGATCCAGGCCGGCAGGCCGCGCCGCTGAAGCCAGAGGTAGATCGGGTTACACAGCAGGGTGATCACCAGGGCCAGCAGCAACGGGTTGAGGATCGGCGCTGCCAGGCGCATCGCGCCAAGCAGCAGCACCACTGCTGCGATTATCAGCAATGGTTTGAGAATCGTCGTTGACTCGCGGGAAAACTCTCCCATCGTCCTCTCTTGGTCGTAGGGCTGTTACGCAACTGCTGCGCGGTAAGGAGCCGCACAGGACCGGGGCGCCGCCCGATGGGAGGCGCGCATGCATAGTATAGCACGGCGGAGCGCAGCGCCCTTGCCAGGGTGGGCCGCGCTACAGGGCGGTTGCAACGTTCGCCTCCGGCGGGGGTGGAAGACTACGCCGCCTGGTACGATCATGTTTCGTTAGTTTTGGCGGCGTCGCCGCCAAAACTAACGAAACATGAAGTAAGAAAACCGCTCCAGCAGGTATCGGTCAGAAGGTATGCGTGCTTTCAACCAAAAGACGGAGGGTTGAATCACGCGGATGAACTACAATGGACACATAATTGCAAGGTGACGCGGCGATCTACGCAGAGAAGTCTTTCAACAGCAATCGCGCAGCTATTATTTGTGATGACGTCAACAATGTCTCCGAAAGGAACGTGAGCGATGGCTGCCGTATTCTCCCGCCCGTCCATCACTAACCCGACCATCCGCAGCGCAACCCGCGCCTCGATGGCCCTGGTCTGGCTGGCGGCGCTCAGCGGCGTGCTGGCCCTGACGACTTCCCTCGCCGGTCTGCTCTGGCCGGGCGCCGGTGAATCCATTCCCTTCAAAACCGTGCGCGGCGAGACCGTGCTGCTCTACGGGCAGGGGCTCTACCGCTACGATACGCTCTTCAGCGCCGGGGCCTTTAAGGGGAGCGATCTCCTGGTGCTGTTCGGCGTGCTGCCGCTGCTGATCGTGGGCCTGGTTGGCTACCGCCGCGGCTCGTTGCGCGCAACCTTTCTGCTCGCCGGCGCCCTCAGCTATCTCCTCTATAACGGCGCCTCGATGGCCTTCGGCGCGGCGCTGAACCCGCTGTTTCTGGTTTATGTCGCGCTCTTCTCGAGCAGCCTCTTCGCCTTCGTCCTTGCACTGACCGTCATCGACCGTGCGGAGCTCCCGGCCCACATCGGGCCGCGCCTGCCGCGCCGCGCCACCGCCGCCATCCTCTTCCTGGCGGGGCCAGGCACGGCGCTGCTCTGGCTGAGCGACGTGGTAGGCCCGCTGCTGGCGGGCAAGACGCCGGTCGGCCTGGGGAGCTACACCACCCTGTTCACCTACGGCCTCGACATTGGGCTGATTGCCCCGGCGGCGACGCTGGCGGGTATCCTGCTGCTGCGCCACGACCCGCTCGGCTACGTGCTCGGTGTCCCCATCCTCGTGCTCTGCGCCCTGATCGGCCCGATGGTTATCCTGCAAACGGTGATGCAACTACGGGTGGGCGTCGAGTTCACCATGATGCAATTCGTGGTGATCATTGGCGGCTTCGTGGCGATGAGCCTGCTCGCCGCTGGCGTCACCGTCGCCGTCTTCCGGCGGATCAGCGATCGCCGTCAGAGCATTTCTCAATGAGGAAGTAGGCCCCTGATGGAAGGGGTGGGGAGGACTTCGCCCTCCCGACCCCTCTTTTGCGTCCCGTCGTTGTGCGGCGCAGCCGCATGGGGCCCGCGGTGCAAACGGCCAATCCTCGGGATGGTCTGGCAGGGCGTCGCCCTCCCAGGAAAAAACCCTTTTGCATGCCCTTCGTTGTGCCACGATCCACGTGGTGTCCATCGTAAAACGGATAAATGTCTATCCGAACAGGGATTACATTAGATACCACATGGTTTTCTCGCCCTGATCGCACGACTGCCCCTC
>JAOACN010000012.1 GCA_026417815.1 Chloroflexaceae bacterium
CAGGCCGAGGCCGCCCTGGCCCAGGCGCGGGCCAACTACGACCGGCTGGTTGAGGGCGCCAGCGCCGAGGAAATCGCCGCGGCCCGCGCCCAGGTGGCCCAGGCCGCAGCGGGGCTGCGGCAGGCGCGGGGCAGCGTCACCGACGCCGACATCGCCGCCGCCGAGCGGGCCCTCCAGTCGGCCCTGGCGCGCCAGGCCGAGATCGAAGCCGGCCCCAAAGCCACCGATCTGCAACAGGCCGAGGCCGCGGTGCAACAGGCCGCCGCCAATCTCGAGCTCCAGCGGGCCAATCTCTCGGCCTCCAAGACCAGCGCCCAGTTGCGGATGGAGCAGGCCGCCAACCAGCTCCGCGACGCCCAGGACGCCTACAGCACGATCTACTGGCGCAACCGCGAGCTCGAGAAGTTGCCCGTCGAGTTGCCCCGCGAGGCCCGCGACCGCGAGGCGTCGGCCCTGCGCGCGGTGCAGACCGCCGAGGCCCAGCTCGAGCAGGCCCGCGTGGCCTTCGAGCAGGCGCAGCAGGCCGAAATCGAGGGCCTGCAGGCCGCCGAGGCGCAACTCCGCCAGGCCCAGGCCAGCCTCCAGCGGCTGCTCGACGGCGCCACCGCCGAACAACGCGCCGCCGTGGCCGCGCAGGTGGCCCAGGCCCAGGCCAACCTCGACAAGCTCCGCGGCGACCAGCGGGCCGGCAGTCTCGAGGCTGCCGAGGCCAGCCTGGCAGCCGCGCGCGCCAACCTGGCCCGCATCACCAGCGACCCCAGCGCGGCCACCCTGGCCGCCGCCCTGGCCCAGGTAACCGCCGCCGAAGTGGCCCTCGAGTCCGCCCGGCTCAACCTCGACAAGTCGGTGCTGCGCGCGCCCTTCGACGGCGTCGTCGCTCAGGTCAACATCGATCCCGGCGACCCGGTCGGCGCCGGGGCCCTCCCGGCCATCCAGGTTGTTGACATAAGCGAACTGCGGGTCGAGGTGAACGTCAGCGACACCGATGTGGCCCGCGTGCGCGAGGGCATGCCCGCCGACGTGAGCGTGGACGCCATTCCCGGCAGGACCTTTGCCGGAACGGTGACCTACGTTGCGCCGACCGCCACGGTGGTTGGCAACGTGCGCACCTACACCGTGCGGATCACCCTCGACGGCCAGGACCCGGCGCTCCGGGCGGGGATGAGCGCCAGGGTGAGTATCAAAACAGAGGGGTAATCGAAGAGCCGTCAGGCGACCTGAGAGCTGCGGCGCAGGGCAACCCGGGAGGCCGGGGCCTGGGGCAACCCGGTTGCCCCCACGTCCAGCGGGCGCCGGGGCGCCTGGCACCTCGGCGGGCCGGGGCCTGGGGCAACCCGATAATCCGGGGCCTGGGGCAACCCGGTTGCCCCGTGTTCAAAAACAGAGTAAATCGAAGAAGATACCTTGTCCTATGACCCACTCACTCCGCGAACGCCGTCGCCAGATGCTCCGTGAGGAGATCCTGGAGGCCACCCATCAACTGCTGACCGAGCGCGGCTACGCGGCCATGTCAATGGATGAACTGGCCGCCCGGGTGGGGGTCTCCAAGCCGACGCTCTACAACCAGTTTCCGACCAAAGAGGATCTGATTGCGGCGATGGCGACCCAGCTCATCGAGCGCACGCTGGCCCTGGTTGCCGGCGAACGTTCGGCTTCGCCGCTGGAGCGGCTGCTGCGCTTCCTGCACACCAGCGTGCGGCTCCAGGTCGAGCACCGCACGAGCACCATGCAACTGTGGCTGCCCGAGATCGTTGACCTGCTGGAACGCCATCCCCATTCTCGCGCCTGCCTGATGCGCATTGACGAAACGATCCTGGCCGCGTTCCACGAGGCGATCCAGGCCGGCGAAATTGACCCCGGCGCGGATGTTCCCAGCCTGGTGCGGGCCTACTACGCCCTCAGCCTCACCCCCAGCGTCGGGCGGCTGAGCGTCATTGATGAACCCGACGCCGAACGTCTGGCCGATACGGTGGTGGATCTCTTCCGCCGCGGGTTGCCGCGGCCACGCGGCTCTGCTACATAACCAGGTCGTCTCGGCGGGCAGGCGGCTGGGGAACCCGGTTTCCTAGCCGCGACCCGGAGGGTGACGCCGATCGGGTTGTCCTGTGGGCAGGGGTATGGGGAAACC
>JAOACN010000068.1 GCA_026417815.1 Chloroflexaceae bacterium
CTGATAGGCAGAGCGCAGCAAGGACAGCACGGCGGCTTTGGTGGCCTGCATCCGTTCCTCGGCGGCCATGCTCCAACTGGCATCAACCACAAAACAGACGGCGTTGCGCGTCCGGCGCACGCGCACCTTCTGGCGCAGGTCGGCTTTGCGGATGAGCATCCGGGGCCGGCGTTGGTGGGGCAAGGCGATGGTGTGGCTCAACTCGTCGCGGCGCTTGCGCTGGTAGATGGCAGCCTCGCGCAGGGTGGCGTCGAGGGCCAGGTCGGTAACCCGACCAACCCGCCGGCTCTTGATATAGCGCCCTTGCTTGCGCGTGGTGCGGGTGAGCGAGCGCCTCCCCGGGGACCTGCGCGTCTGTCTGTCGCTGGCCCCTTCGAGCCGGCGGACGCGGAAGAGGGCGCCGGGTTCGTACAGCTTGCCACCGCTGGACTGCGACGGGGTCGCGTTGACATCGGCGCCTGCGGCGCCGCCCACTGGAGCGGGGGCGCCGTTCCCGTCGCTGGAGTTATCGCCACTCTCCCCGCGGTCAACCGGTTCACCGCCTTCAGCCTTTTTTTTTAGCTCATCAGCGGCGTTGCCATTTGTCGCCTCGCCGCTGCGTTCGAGGATCTGGCTGATACGCTGTTCATCGAGCTGGATCTCCGCGAACGGCTGGCGCCGCATCCGGTGGGGGAGGGCCAGTTCGGCGGCGATCCGAATGTCTTCAACCGTCACCCGGGTGCGGCCACGCCAGGCGGCGTGGGTGCGGGCGGTTTCGAGAATGGTCAGATCGGCGCGATGGCCGTCCACGCCCAGTTCCAGGCACAGATTGGCAACCGCGGCCATATCGCTGCGGTCGATCTGCACGGCGGGCAACAACTCGCGGGCGGCCACCACCTGGGCGGCCAGGGCCTCTTCTTCTCGCTGCCACTGGGCAATGAAGCCCTGCGGGTCGGCTTCATAGGCCATGCGCCGCTCGATCACCGCCACGCGGGAGGCGACATCGGTCAGCCCGGTCACTTCCACCGCCAGGCCAAAGCGATCGAGCAACTGGGGGCGCAGTTCCCCCTCCTCGGGGTTCATCGTGCCCACGAGAATAAAGCGGGCCGGATGCGAAATACTCACCCCTTCGCGTTCAACCGTATTGACACCCATCGCGGCAGCGTCGAGCAGCAGGTCGACCAGATGATCGTCGAGCAGGTTCACCTCGTCCACGTAGAGCAACCCGCGGTTCACCTGCGCCAGCAGGCCCGGCTCGAAGCGCCGCTGCCCCTCCGTGATGGCGTGCTCCAGATCCAGCGCGCCGACCACGCGATCTTCCGATGCCGAGACCGGCAGTTCAACCAGGCGCGTGGGGCGCGTCACGATGGGCAACGGCTCGTCCGTGGCGGCGCGGCTCTGGCAGACCGGGCACAGACCGACCGGCCGATCGGGCGGGCAGGAGTAGGGGCACCCTTCGACCACCGTAATGGGCGGGAGGAGCCGCGCCAGCGCCCGCACTGCGGTGGACTTGGCGGTGCCTTTCTCACCCCGGATCAACACGCCACCAACGCGCGAGTTGATCGCGTTGAGAATCAGGGCGCGCTTGAGCCGCTCCTGGCCAACAATCGCGGTGAACGGGTAGATTGGACGTTGGGAGGAAACTGTCACGGCAATAAAAATCTTCCAGCCCGGGGCGAGCCAGAAGCTCTAGCGACGACGCTCTGTTATGCGGAAACAGCCACGTCACGAGGTGACCGAACCAACAGACCACACACTTGACCACCCGCACGTCACGACGAGATGCCCCGGGCCTGCGACGGTGAGTATTGTCTCACAAGGCAGGGTAAAAGTCAAATCGGCTATCAGGTGGAACGTGTTCACACTTCTCCTGGGAGCGAGGGCATCTTGCCCTCGAATCCTGACGAGGGCGGGACGCCCTCGCTCCCAGGTCTGCGGGGTTCGCCCAACTCTGAACACGTACTACAGGCTCAGGCGCAAGCGAGCGGCTGCGCTCGTGCTATAATGCGGTTGTTATGTTGGGCTGAAGCATCGGGAACCGTCGGAGCAGGTCTGTGGGTTTTAATCCGCTCAACTCGCTGTTTGGAGCATTCAGTCGCGACCTGGGCATCGACCTGGGCACGGCGAATACGCTTGTTCACGTCCGCGGCAAGGGTATCGTGATCAGTGAACCTTCGGTCGTAGCCATTGACGCCAAGACCAAGCAGGTTCACGCGGTGGGCGCCGAGGCCAAGGCCATGGTAGGCAAGACGCCCGCCAACATCATTGCGGTGCGCCCGCTGAAAGATGGCGTCATCGCTGACTTCGATGGGGTTGAGAAGATGCTGGCCTACTTCATCAAGAAGGCGCACGCCTACTCGGCGGTCCGTTTGATGGACCCGCGCCCGCGGGTGGTGGTGGGGGTGCCCTCAGGCGTGACCGAGGTGGAGAAGCGGGCCGCTCGCGATGCGACCCTCAACGCGAAGGCGCGCGAGGCCTATGTGGTTGAGGAGCCAATGGCGGCGGCGATTGGCGCCGGGTTGCCGGTAGATGAGCCCATCGGCAGCATGATCGTTGACATCGGCGGCGGCACCACCGAGGGGGCGGGGATCTCCCTGGGCGGGATCGTGATCAATCATTCGATCCGCACCGCTGGCGACGAGATTGACGAGGCGATCATCCAGTTCGCTCGCCGGGAGTACAACCTGCTGATCGGCGAGCGGATGGCCGAACGGGCCAAAATCGCTGCCGGCTCGGCGTATCCGCTTGAGGAAGAGATTAAGGTTGTACTACGCGGACGCGATCTGCTGACCGGGCTGCCCAAGGCCGTGGAGGTCAGTTCGGTCGAGATCCGCGAGGGAATCGCCGGGCCGGTCAACGCGATTGTCCAGGAGGTGCGCCTGGCGCTGGAGGAAACCCCTCCCGAACTGGTCGCCGATGTGATGGAGCACGGCATTACCCTGGCCGGGGGCGGCTCGCTGCTGCATGGCCTCGATAAGCGCATCGCCGCTGAAACGAAGATGCCGGTGCATATCGCCGAGGACCCTCTCTCGTGCGTCGCTCGCGGCGCCGGGAAGATGGTGGAGAACTTCGGCCAGAATAAGGTCTATCAGGATATTCTGACCCGCAGCCAGAACACCCGCCGGCCCAGGTTGTAAGGTGGGGGAAACCGGGTTTCCCCCCGCCCTCGCCCGTCGGGAAACGGGCAGTAGCGTAACCCTCCGGCTTGCGCGCCCAGGAACATGCCCCCACGCGTATGCGCGACTTTCTCGACGATCGTCCAGTCAAATTGCGCCGCGAGCGATCACCCGTCCCCGCGTCGCTGCGCCCCTTTGTCCTGGCAGTTGGGTTGTGTCTGCTGGCGGGAATGCTGGTGTTCCTCGATCGGCGCGGGGTGATTACGCCCGCTCGCCAGATGCTGCAATCGCTGACGGCCCCCGTGGCCCGGCAACTCACGGGCCTGCGCGATGACCTCGGCGCCTTCCTGAGCGCGCCCCGAGGCACCGCCGCGCTGGAGGCGCGTATTGCCGCCCTCGAGCGCGAAAACGGCGAGTTACGCAACCAGTTGCTGCGGCTCGAGCAGGCCCGGGTTGAGAACAACTTCCTCCGCCAGCAACTGGCGATCCAGCAGGCGCATCCCTGGACGCTGCTCGGCGCCGAGGTGACGGTGCGCTCGCCCGACGGGGGCCGGCGCATGATCACCATCGCCCGCGGCAGCCGTGAAGGACTGCGGCCCGGTATGGCGGTGATTGGCCAGTTGCCCGGCCCTCCCGCAGCCCTCATCGGCATCGTTGAAACCGCCGGACCCCATACTGCCCACGTGCTGCTGATCACCGATGTTTCCAGCCAGGTGAGTGGCCGCGTCATCCACCAGGACCGCGCGGAAGTGGGCCTGGTGCAGGGCCAGTGGCAACGGGGCTCACGCTTGCAGCTTGGCCAGATCACCCGCGATCTGGAACTGGCGCCCGGCGATAGCGTGGTTACCGCCGGGCTGACAGGGGCGCTCCAACTGCCCTTTGACCTGGCCGCCATCCCGCCGAACATTCCGATAGGCAGCGTGGATCAGGTGCGGGTACTTGACCAGTACCAGATCGCGGAGGTGCGGCCCTTCGTTGATCCCGACCAGGTGGGCTACGTGTGGGTGATCCTCAGCCAAGACGACTAGAAGAGATCCTGGCCCACGAGGCGGCCCGCATCGCCGGGCTGTTTCTGCTGGCCTGCCTGCAGGTGACGCTCCTCGGCCTGCCATCGGGCTTCACGTTGCCGCTCGTTCCGGTGCTGGCGATCTGCCGGACATTGCTCGGCGTGAGCGCGGCCTTTCCCGATGTGGGTCTTGGTCGCGCGCTGCGCTGGGCGCTCTACGGAGGACTGGCCCTCGATGTGTTTGCCGCGACGCCCCTGGGAGCGCATGCCCTGGCCCTGCTCCTGGCGGTTCTCGTTGTGGCCGGGTTGACGCGCCGATTGCGGGTGGAGCGCCCCGCCGTGCCGTTGCTCGCCGTGCTCGTCGGGATGCTGATCTACGAAACGGTGCTGGCCCTCTTCTTGCAGCCAGGAGGAATTGAGTGGCGCAGTTATCTGCTCGTGGTCGTGCTTCCCAGTGTGGTGGTGGCCCTGGCGCCAACCCTGCCGCTGTTCTTGCTGCTGCGCCGGCTGCTGCGAGGCCAGTTGTAAGCGCCTGTCCGCATCGCTCCTGCGGCAGTCCTGGGGAAACCCGCGTTCCCCGCGCCCCTGCCGAGGTAGCGCAACCCTCCGAGTTGCAGGCGGGGTCCGGGAGGGCAACACCCTCTCAGAGGGGATTCGTGCGAGGGTTATGTCGCGCTTGATCGTTTTACGCGTGGCGCTGGTGCTGGTCGTCGCCATCTTCGTGGGGCGCCTGTACCAGCTTCAGGTGGCCGATCACGAAAGCCGGCGCTACAGCGCCGATGTGGCGGTCACGACGCGCCGCTACATCACGGTGCCACCACGCCGGGGCGAGATTTTCGCCGCCGATGGGCGCACCTTGCTTGCGGAAAGCGTGCCCATCTACAATCTGGCGGTCATCCCCGGGCGCCTGCCGTCGCGCAGCGCCGAGCCTGAACGGCGCGCCGATGTGCTGGCCCGCCTGACGCAGGTGGCGGGCCTGACCAGCACGCTGACCCTCTCGCCCACAAGCATCCTGGCCGAACGGCCCACGCTGCGCGCCGCGCTGAGCGCGCTCCAGGCCCCCACGCCTGGTATGGGGCCGACCCTCAGCGTCACGGAGGCCCCCGCCGACAGCCTGCGGGCACTGGAACTGAGCCGGGCCCACGGCGACGTGCTCACGCTGAGCAACCCGATTGAGGAACTGATTGCGCGCCAGGATCTGCGTAACTACCAGGGTGTGGTGATCAAGGAAGACATCGGTCCAGACCTGGCCCTGGCGATCCGCGAAAACAGCAACTATTTGCCTGGCGTGGAGGTCATTGAAGCGTACCGGCGGCGCTACCCGCTGAGCGGGGCCATCCCCTCGCTCTCACACCTGCTGGGGTACACCGGGCGGATCAACGAGTGCGAACTGCTGGCGGTCAATCCGGCAAGTTCGTGGCTCACGGCGCTGGTGGACGTGCTGGGCCTCGCCGGGCGCTGCGGGCTGATCGTCAAACCTGTCGATCCGCCAAGCATCGGCTTTCCACCGTATCAGGTTGATGATCGGATCGGGAAAGACGGACTGGAGGCGGCTTACGAGAGCGAACTGCGCGGGCGGGCCGGGGTCGAGAGCCTGCTGGTTGACGTCCTGCAGCGTCCCATCGGCCCGGTAGAGACCATTCGCCCGGTGGAGCACGGCCATAACCTCGTGCTGACCATTGACGTCGCCTACCAGGCCGAGGTGGAACGGATCCTGCGCCGCTGGATCGCCGAGGGCGAACGGCGCCGCCAGAACGCCCGCGAAGCCTATAAACGCGACTACGCACCGATCTTCGCCGGCGTCGCCGTGGCGCTCGACCCCCGCGATGGGCGCGTGCTGGCGCTGGCCTCGCTCCCGGCCTACGACAATAACGTCTGGGTCGATCCGGCGCGCCGCGAAGAACTACTGGCCCTGCTTACCAGCGGCGACCCCGAGGCGCTGGCCGAGTTACTGCGGCAGGCGCCCCTGACCAATCGGGCCATCAGCGGGCAGTATCCGCCAGGCTCGACGCTCAAACAGTTCGTGGGCGCGATCGCCCTGCAGGAAGGGGTCATCGCTCCCGATACCCGGCTGCGCGATCCGGGCGTGCTCAAGCTGATCGAGCGCAATGGCGCGCCCTTCGAACTGCCCAACTCCATCCGTAATCGCGACAATGGCGAACTGACGGTGATTGACGCCCTGCGCCTCTCCTCAAACGTCTTCTTCGCTTCGGTGGCCGGCGGCAACGATCAGGCCACCAACCTCGACGCGCAGGCGCTCCGCATCCGGGGGCTGGACATAGACCGGCTGGTGCAGGGGTTGGAATGGTTCCACCTGGGGCGCATCACCGGCATCGATCTGGCCGGTGAGGCCCCCGGACTGGTGCCAACCAAGACCTGGAAGGCCCAGGCCAAACGCGAGGTCTGGACCACCGGCGACACCTACAACACGGCCATCGGCCAGGGCGACATGCTGGTAACGCCGCTGCAACTCGCGGTGGCAGCAAGCGGTATCGCCACCGACGGCGCCATCTATCGCCCCCATGTCGTGGCCGCCATCACCGATGGCAGCGGGGCCGTGGTGCGGCAGATCGGCCCTGAACTGCTCAGCCGCGTCCCTGTGGACCCGGCCTTCCTGCAGGTTATCCGCGAAGGGATGCGCCAATCGGTGACCAACGGCCTGAACGTCGCGGCACGCGAGGAATGCTCGGGCCTGCGCATCGCCGGCAAGACCGGCACCGCCGAGTTCGGGCCGCTGATTAAGCGTCCCGATGGGCGCTTCGTGCGCCAGAGCCACGCCTGGTTCGTTGGCTTCGCCCCCTACGAAGACCCTCAGGTGGTGGTCGCGGTGCTACTCGAAGGCGTGGGGGACCTCAACGATGGCTCTTCCACCATGGCCGTACCAGCGGTCACCCAGATGCTCCAGGCATTCTTCGGAACCGAGCCTCCCGCCAACCCGCCGCCCTTCTGTCCGGCGATGCCGCCCGACCCGGCGCCTGCTCCGCCGACGGTGGGCCGCCAGGGGTGATGCCGGTCCGCCGCCAGCGGTGGGGTCTGGGGCTCAGACATGGTTCACACCTGCGTTGCCGCCTGGAGGGACGCGCGGAGGCGCAGCCTCCCCGCAATCCTTTCCGCCCGCGGCGGACGGTCGCTCGGGCGCAGCCAGAACCTGTCCGCCGCTGCAGGTGGAACAAGGAACAAGAAGAACCGCGGAGGGCGCAGCTTTCCGCACCTCCCCAACCTGGCAGGTAAAAGGCCGCGCAGCGAAAACCAGCCTTACCCCGGGTTGAGACCCCGCGCGGCAGTGCCCTGTGCTATAATTCTCAAACAGTTTGCGTTCAAATCAGGCAAAGGCGCATGAGCGATCTGATCAGCATCAAAGGTGGACGCGATGGTCTGCAGGTGCGGCTTGACGACACCGCGGAGTGGACCACCCTGCTCGCGCAGCTTGAGCGCCAGTTAGCGCAGAACCAGGGTTTCTTCAACGGCGCGCGGCTGACCGTTGACATTGGCGACCGGGCGCTGAGCGCGGAGCAGCTCGCGGCGATGCTTGAACTGATGCAGCAGCACGGCGTGCAGGCCGACGCGCTGGCGGCGCGCGCCCGCGAGAGCCGCAACGCCGCGCGCGCTGCGGGGTTGACCGCCCGGCCCCTTCCGCGCTACCCGGAGCCGTCTGGCGCGGCGCCGCACCCCGCAGGGGCCGGCGAAAGCGAGGCGCTGTTCCTGGTGCGGACCGTGCGTTCGGGCCAGGTGGTGCGCCACAGCGGACATGTGACCCTGATCGGCGACGTGAATCCCGGCGGGGAGATCATCGCCGGGGGCAGTGTGGTGGTATGGGGCCGGATGCGCGGCTTTGTGCACGCCGGCGCCCTGGGCAACGCCGAGGCGCTGGTCTGCGCGATTGAACTGGCGCCCACCCAGCTCCGGATTGCCGATCAGATCGCCGCCGGGTCGCGTGAAGCGCCACGCACGCCCGAAATCGCGCGGATCGAGGGTGGACAGATTGTGGTCGCGCCGTGGGAGGCCTTGAAGCGGTAGGAACCAGTATGCAGCGGTCCAACGGAGAACATATGGGGCGGGTGATCACGATAACCTCGGGCAAGGGCGGCGTCGGCAAGACGACCACTACCGCTAATCTCGGCACGGCGCTGGCCCTGCAAGGCGGGCGGGTAGTGGTGGTTGACGCCGACATCGGGCTGAGGAACCTGGACGTGGTGATGGGCCTGGAGAATCGGATCGTCTACGACCTGGTGGACGTGGTCGAGGGCCGCGCCCGCCTGCGCCAGGCGTTGATCAGAGACAAGCGCCTGCCCGAACTGTGTCTGCTGCCGGCCGCGCAGACCCGCGACAAGGACGCGGTGAGCCGTGAGCAGATGATTGACCTTACCGGACAGTTGCGGCGCGAGTTCGACTTTGTGCTGATCGACAGCCCCGCCGGGATCGAGAATGGCTTTCGCAATGCCATCGCCGGCGCCGATGAGGTGATCATTGTCACCACCCCCGAAGTTTCGGCGGTGCGCGATGCCGACCGGATCATCGGGCTGGTCGAGGCTGCCGAGAAGGGGCCGCCGAGCCTGGTAGTGAACCGGATCAAGCCGCGCCTGGTCAACCGCGGCGAGATGCTCTCGGTGGAAGATGTGCTCGAATTGCTGGCAATTACCTTGATCGGCATCGTGCCCGATGACGAAACCATTGTTACGTCAACCAATCGCGGCGAAGCCGCGGTGTATGACCATCAATCGCAGGCCGGTCGCGCGTTTCTCGATGTCGCCCGACGGCTGCGCGGCGAGGAAGTGCCCTTTCCCGTGCTCCAGGAACAGCAGGGGATGCTGGAACGCTTCTTCGGCATCTTTGGGCGCCGCCGTTCCTGAGGAAAGGAGCGACCATGGGCTTCTTCGAGAACCTGTTTGGGGGTCGTCGCGACCGCAGTGCTTCGCTGGCCAAGCAGCGCCTGATGATGGTGCTGGTGGACGATCGTTATAAGCTCACCCCCGAAATGCTTCAGCAGATGAAAGTGGAGATCGCCGAGGTGCTCTCACGCTATCTCCCCGCCGTTGACGCCGGGCAGATCGAGGTCAAGATCCTCCGCGGCGAGGCCAACGATTACCTCAAGGCCGATATTCCGCTCAAGCGCGGCCAGCCGGATGTGGGGTGATGCGATTTTGGATTTTGGATTGTGGATTGTGGATTGGGATGGGGGAAGTTGAAGGCGCTTGATGTTGTGCTAATGTCCGCGCCTGACCCCAAAATCCAAAAATCCCAAATCCAAAATCCAAAATCATTCTGCGGGGTGAACGAGCCAGGTTATGCTGCAATTCTCGTATGACCCGGAGGCCGGGTCGCTGTACGTCTACTTTACCGAACTGGAGGAGGGGCAGGCCGTCGGCGTGCTGGAGTACCCCGCCGCGCTGCTGCTCGATGCCCAGGAACGGATCATCGGGCTGCGCCTTGATCTCGACGATGAGATCACCCTCGGGCAGCTCGAACTGGCCCTCGACGGCGAGTACGAGCGCCTGGATATGAACACCGGCCACCTCACGCTGCGGGTCGCCGACGAAGCGCCGGCCCGCGTGCTGCCGTTGCCAGAGACGGCCATCCTCGACCTCGATGGCGATGAAACGGTGCTGGGGGTGGAACTGGCCCTCCCTCCCGAACTGCGGACGCCCGCGGCCCTGGAACGCCTGGCGCCCCTGATGGTGCCCCTCGAAGAGGCACCCGCGGGTGGCGAGGGGCCGGTGGTGTTCACGCTCCCGCCCCCTGAACCCCCGGCGCCCGAAACGCCCTCCGAGGGTGTCGCCGCGCCGGAAGCGGCCGAGGAAGAAGCGCCGGCGCCGGTCACGCGCTCGGGCTTCGTGGCGCTGGTGGGCAAGCCCAACGTCGGCAAGAGCACCCTGCTCAACGCCCTGCTCGGGCAGAAAGTGGCCATCGTGTCGCCCCGCCCCCAGACCACCCGCGTGCCGGTGCGGGGCATCCTCACCCGCCCGGGGGCGCAGATCATCTTCGTGGATACGCCGGGCATCCACCAGCCGAGCCACGCCCTGGGGCGGCTGATGGTGGACCTGGCGGAGCGGACCCTGCCCAACGCTGATGTGATCGGCTTCATGGTTGACATCAGCCAGCCGCCGAGCCAGCTCGACCGGCGCATCGCGCAGCAGGTGCAGCGGGCCCGCGGGCGCAAATTGCTGATCCTCAACAAAGTTGACGTCAAGCCCCGTGGCCAGCGCACCTACCTGGAAGACTACCGCAGCCTCGGCCCCTGGGAACAGGAGATCGCCATCTCGGCGCTTAAAGGGCTGGGTCTGGCGGCCCTGCTGGAAGAGATCGTCAAGCGGCTGCCCGAGGGCCCGCTGCTCTACCCGCCCGATCAACTTACCGATCAGAGCGAGCAGCACCTGGCCGCGGAGTTTGTGCGCGAGAAGGTGCTCTACTACACCCAGCAAGAGGTGCCGCACGCCGTGGCCATCGAAGTGGAAGAATGGGAGCAGCGCGAGGGCGCCACGTACATTCGCATGACCATCAACGTCGAGCGGGAGGGCCAGAAGGCCATCATCATCGGGGCCGGCGGCGCGATGTTGAAGAAAATCGGCACCGCCGCGCGCCAGGAGATCGAGCGGCTCATCGGCGGGCCGGTGTATCTCGACCTGTGGGTGAAGGTGCGCCCCCACTGGCGCGACGATGTGGCGGCCCTGGGATGGCTGGGCTACCGGGCGAAAGACTGGCGTTGATGCAACAAAATCGCCTCCTCAGGCGTCCTTGAATCGAATCCGGGCCAGGGCGTCGTGTAAAAAACCTGTCAGGTGCGGCGATTCCTGTAAGCGCCTGGTCATTTTTGCCGCACCGGACAGGTTTGGATTTGCCTCTGAGACAGGACGTTGCTCAATCCCTGGCCAGGGCGTCGTGAGCGGTTGCTCACGGGAAGCCGCTGTGCTACGCTGGAGGCAGTATGGCGCCGAACATCCGTCTGGCCGGGGAAGCAACAACCCGCACCGGCCCCCCACGGTGGGCTATGGCTGAGGTGACCCAGATCCTCTGCCCCTTCTGCCTCAAAGCGAACCTGCCCCACGCCCGGTTCTGCCAGCATTGCGGCCGCGACGTGGTGCTCAACAACGACGTCGCGAGCAACGACCCGCGACGGTACCGCATTACCCGCGTTATCAAGAAGGGCGGTCAGGGCGCGGTCTACGAAGGGGTGGATCAGGAAGGTCACGTGTATGCAATCAAGATGATGCTTGATCGCTTTCACGATCCTGCGGAACAGGCCGAAGCGGTGGCGCGCTTCAACGCCGAAGCCGAGGTCCTGCAAAACCTGAACCACCCCGCCGTGCCGCGGGTCTACAGTCATTTCACCGACGAGGGCCGGCACTACCTGACGATGGACTTCGTGCGCGGCGAGGATCTGGAGCAGATCGTCGAGCGTGAGCGGTGCCTTCCCGAGGCCCGGGTGCTGGCGTGGGCCGACCAGATCTGCGACGTGCTGGAGCACCTGCACGAACGGGGTCTGATCTACCGCGATATGAAGCCCTCGAACGTGATGATCGATCACGACGGCGGGGTGAAGGTGGTGGACTTTGGCATCGCCAAGCTCTTCAACCCCACCGAGCGCGGCACGCAGATCGGCACCCCCGGCTATGCGCCGCCCGAGCAGTACCAGGGTCTGGCCACGCCACAGTCGGATGTGTACGCCCTGGGCGCCACGCTGCACCACCTGCTCACCGGACGCGACCCGACCGAGGAGAAGCCCTTTTCGTTCCCGCCAGCGCGGGACCTGGTACCGTCGATTTCGCAGCGCACGAACGACGCGCTTGCCCGGGCGCTGCAATTCAAACCCGACGACCGCTTCGCCACCATCGCCGAGTTCCGCGCCGCCCTGCGCCCGCAGCGGGAGGCGCCGCCGCCGCAGGTGCGGGTGGCCCGGCCAACGGTGCGTATCCCGGAGCCGGCGGCGGCCCAGGTGGCCCCGTCGCCGGCAATCGCTCCCCAACCGGCAGCGCCGCCGTCCGTGGTCAGGCCCCAACCGGCGCCCCGTCCGGGGGCCTCTCCCGCCGCCCCGACTGCGCGGCCACGGCGCAACCCCTTCGCGCGCCTGGTGGCGGCGTTCTTCGCGCTGGTGCGCTTTGTGCTCATCCTGGCCCTGGTGGGCGCGATGGCCCTGGGCGCGTATGTCTACGTCCAGCGCCCGGCGTGGGCCGAGCCCTACGTCGCGCCGCTGTTGGGTCCGGTCTCTCCGGCGCAGCCTGAAATTACCCCAACCAGCGTGCCGGCCACCCCCCGTCTGGCGAGCTTTGACCTCGAAGTGAGCGTGCCCGAGAGCGCCGGGATCGGCGACGTGCGCGCCGAACTGGTCAGAGCCTTCGAGGAGCGGGCCAGGGTCGAGTTCGGCCCGGAGGCCCGCCTCAACCCCAACGCCCTGCCCGCGCCCATCGGCGAGCCACAGGTGGTGGCGCGCGCAAGCGGCCAGGTCACCTATCGCGCCAGGGTGCAGGGTTACGTGTATGTGCCCTGATCGTCTTCGATCCGTCCGTGCCGGGTGGGGCCGAAGCATCGGCACAGCCGATGCTTCGGCCTACCCCATCGGGTAGCCCGAAACCGGCAATCGATCCTACCCGGACAGACGGTGACCCCTATGATACAATGCGTCATAGGAGTCCGTTCCCATTTTCACGATCCGGGCCCCGGCGCCGGGAGCACAGTCCGGCCACGTGGCAGGCCCAGAACGAGGAGGTTCGCGCATGCAGCCGCGAGAGTTCATCATGCCGGCGCACATGGTGGTCGGTTCGCAGGCCCTGGAGCAGGTGGGCGCGCTGTGTCAGAAGCGCGGCTGGAAGAAGGCGCTCGTCGTCTCCGACAAGATCATGGCCGGCCTGGGGCTGGTCGCCAGGGTGGAGGCGCTGCTCAAGGAGAGCGGGATCGGCAGCGCGGCGTATACGGGGGTGAACACCGAGCCGGTGGTGGAGTACGTGCAGGAGGGGCTGAACCTCTACCGCGCCGAAGGCTGCGACTTCGTAGTGGCGGTGGGTGGCGGCAGCCCGATTGACACCGCCAAGGCCATCGCCGTGCTGGTCACCAATCCCGGCTCGATCGAGCAGTACAAAGGCATCGGCAAGATCGCCACGCCCGGCGTGCCCCTGGTGGCCATCCCCACCACCGCGGGCACCGGCAGCGAGGCGACGGTCTACACGGTCATCACCGATCAGAAGACCGACGTGAAGATGCTGATCGGCAGCCCCTATCTGATGCCGACCATCGCCGTGGTTGACCCCATGCTCACCGTCTCCTCGCCGCCGGGGGTAACCGCCGCGACCGGGGTTGACGCGCTGGTGCATGCGATTGAAGCCTACGTATCGGTCAAGCGCCAGCCGATGACCGACATCTTCTGCCTCTCGGCGATCGAGCTGATCAGCCAGAACATCCGCCAGGCATGGTCCAACGGCAACAACATCGAGGCCCGCGAGAAGATGATGCTCGGCGCCTTGCAGGCGGGGATCGCCTTCAGCAACTCCTCGGTGGCCCTGGTGCACGGCATGTCGCGGCCAATCGGCGCGCACTTCCACATCGCCCACGGCGTCTCGAACGCGGCGCTCCTGGCCGTGGTGACGGAGTTCAGCCTGATCGGCGACCCGGTGCGCTACGCCCATGTGGCGAAGGCGATGGGGGAGCCTGTCGAGGGCCTCTCGATGATGGCCGCCGCCGACAGGTCGGTGACGGCGATCCGCCGGCTGGTCAAGGACATCAAGATCCCCTCGTTGCGGCAACTGGGCGTTGAGCGCGAGCGGCTGCTGGAACTGGCGCCCTCGATGGCCGACGCAGCGATTGACAGCGGCAGCCCGGCCAACAACCCGCGCAAACCCACGCGCCAGGAAATCATCGAACTCTACCAGCTGGCCTACGACAACGAGTAGGCACGAGCCTCGCCCTGGTAAGGCCGAAGCATTGGCTGCGCCCAGGCTCCGGCCCATCTTCCGGCAGGGCTTCGCCCCGCTGGACCCTCCCATCGAGGACTGATGTTCAATTCAGGATTCTGACGCTCTGTACAAGGGGTTCACAACCATGAGCGTAACAGGTTCGGGCCGGCTCGCCGGCAAAATTGCCCTGATCACCGGCGGCGCCGGCACGATTGGCGCCGAGATCACCCGGCGCTACCTGGAAGAAGGGGCGACGGTGGTCATCAGCGGGCGCGATGAGCCAAAACTGCAAACCCAGCGCCAGGCGCTGCTGGCCGAGTACGGGCTGGATGCGTCACGGCTGTTCGCGATCGCCCTCGACGGCAGCGACAGCGCCGCGGTGCGAGCGGGGATCGCCGAGGTCGTGGCGCGCTACGGCAAAATCGACGTGCTGGTGAACAACGCCGGCAGCGAGGCGGCGCGGCAGCGCCTGGCCGATGTTCCGCTGCGGCGCGAAGAGTTGCGTGAGGGCGACAGCGAAACCCTGGTGGAAGGCATTGGCAACGTGCTGGGGATCGCCTGGAACTTCATGCGCGCGGCGGCGGCGCACATGCCGCCCGGGGCCAGCATTATCAACATTTCGACGATCTTTTCGCGCACGGAGTACTACGGCCGCGCCCCCTACGCGGTGCCCAAGGCGGCCCTGAACGCCCTGGCCCAGGCCGCGGCCCGCGAACTGGGCGCGCGGGGCGTGCGGGTCAACCTGATCTACCCTGGCCCGATCGAGAGCGAGCGCATCCGCAGCGTGTTCCGGCGCATGGACGAATTGCAGGGCCAGCCCGAACACGCCACCGCCGAGGCCCTCTTCGCGCGCATGCGCCTCAGCCGGCCCGGCGCTGATGGGCAACTGGAGAAGAGTTTCCCCACCACCCTCGACGTGGCCAACGCTTGCGTCTTCCTCGGCTCCGACGAAGCGGCGGCGCTCAGCGGCGAGGCGATTGAAGTCACCAATGGTATGGAGGTGGTCGAGGAGAGCCGCACCACCTTCACCGCCCGGCCCAGTCTCCGCGCGGTGGACGGCAGCGGACGGGTGATCCTGATCTGCGCCGGCGACCAGATCGAAGACGCCATGGCCCTTACCGGCGCGCTGCGTTCCTGCGGCGCCGAGGTGGTGCTGGGCTTCCGATCCCACGCCACCATCGCCCAGCTCGAACAGATCCTCGAAGAGAGCCGCCGCTTCGCCGGGGCCAACTACACGCCGCCCGTGGCGCTCTACCTCAACCCCAACGAGCCAGAGAGCGTGCGCGAGGCCCTGACCTGGATGCACGATAACACCGGCGGTCCCCACAGCGCGGTGATCCTCCCGGCGACCGGGGCCAGCCGCGGCGCCTCGGTGTGCGACGCGGCGGACGAGGCCGCCCGGGCCTTCCTTGAGGAAGAACTGGCCGGCATGGTGGCCCTGGCCTCCCAGCTCTCGCGCCACTGGCAGAGCGTCAGCGTCACCCCCGGCGGCGCGGCCTACCCGCCCCGGGTGATCTTCCTCAGCAATGGCGACGACCGGTCGGGCAACGTCTTCGGCGACATCCTGCGGGCGGGCGTCGAACAACTGGTGCGCATCTGGCGCCACGAAGCCGAAGTGGACTACCAGCGGGCCGCCCCCGAGGTCCGGGCTCGCCTGCTGCCCCCGGTGTGGGCCAATCAACTGGTGCGCTACGTTAACACCGAAGAAGAGGGCCTCGATTTCGCCTGCGCGGCGATCGCCCAGCTCCTGCTCAGCGACCGCAAGATCAGCGAGGTCAACCTGTACCTGCCCGAGGAGATCGTCGCGGCCACCGGAGCGCGCCGGCCCTCCTTTGGCTGGGCAGAGAGCCTGATCGGCCTGCACCTGGGCAAGGTGGCCCTCATTACCGGTGGGAGCGCCGGCATCGGCGGCCAGGTGGGGCGCCTGCTGGCCCTCAGCGGGGCAAGGGTGATGCTGGCCGCCCGTGACCGGGCCAAGCTCGAACAGATGCGCAAATCAATCGTCCACGAGCTTGAAGAAGTCGGCTACAACGACGCCCCCACGCGCGTGCAGATCTACCCCGACTGCGACGTGGCCGAGGAGGAGCAACTGGTGGCCCTGGTCGAGCGCACCATCGCTGTCTTCGGGCAGGTTGACTACCTGCTCAACAATGCGGGCATCGCCGGCGAAGAAGAGATGGTGCTGGATATGCCCCTCGACGGCTGGCGCCACACCCTCAACGCCAACCTGATCAGCAACTACTCGCTGATCCGCAAGATCGCGCCGTTGATGAAGCAGCAGGGCAGTGGCTACATTCTCAACGTCTCGTCCTACTTCGGCGGGGAGAAG
>JAOACN010000092.1 GCA_026417815.1 Chloroflexaceae bacterium
GATGTGTATAAGAGACAGCTCCAGGGCATCGGCCATCTGGTTGAAGCTGCGGGCCAGATCGGCCACCTCGCGTACCAGGCCGGGTTGTACGCGCACCTGGAGATTGCCGGCGGCCATCGAACGGGCCGCCGCGTCAAGCTGCCGCAGAGGGGTGCTGATGCGGCTCGAGAAGAAGGCTGCCAGAGCGATCAGGACGGCCGCCAGGGCCACACCGGCCCCCAGGATGCTTCGGGCAAACGTCCCGGCGCCCGGCTGGTCGCCGGGCGCGCCGCGGTAGACCAGCACCAGTGAGCCGACCTGGTCGCCCCGGAGGGTGATGGGTACCGAGCGCACCGTCAGGCCATCGCCACGGCTGATGGGGAGCGGGACGTTGCCGGGCAAAACGATGTCGGTGAACGATGGTTGGGCCGGCGGCGGTTCGTCCGGAGATGATGGGCGTATGGTAACCACGTGGCCCTGGGCATCAAGCAGGGCCACGCTCTCCAGATTGGCGGACCGCAGTTCGCGCTCGATGGCGCGCAGCCTGATGTCAACGCCGGTCCAGGCGCCGTTGCGTTCGTAGAGCCGGGCCAGCCGACGCGCCTCGGCGCGGGCAAGCACTTCGGGCCGCATGCGCCACTCAGCCTGGGCGCGCTGCTCGTTCTGCCCGGCGAGCCAGAAGAGCAGGAGCATTCCACCTACCCCGAGCACGATCACCAGGGTGAAGGCGGTCAACATCAGACTAAAAATGCGTGGACGCATAATACCATTTCGGATGGGGAAACCTGGTTTCCCATCCCGTTACGCCAGCGACTCGGCAAACTTATAGCCCACCCCATAGACCGTCAAAATGTAACGTGGGGCGGCGGGGTCAGGCTCGATTTTGCGGCGCAGGTTCTTGATGTGCGCGTCAATCGTGCGGTCGTAGCCGGTGTAGCGCGTGTCGTAGACTCGTTCGAGCAACTGGGCGCGGGTGAAGGGCCGGCCCGGCTCACGGGCGAGGACCGCCAGCAAGTCAAACTCGGTAGCGGTCAACTCGATCGGCTCGCTGCCGCGGCGAACGCTGCGGCGCTCCAGGTCAATGCTCAGGTCGCCGCAGTGGATAACGCCGGCTGGTGCGCCCGTATCTTCGCTGCGGCGCAGCACGGCGCGGACGCGGGCCACCAGTTCGCGCGGGCTGAAGGGCTTGGTGATGTAGTCGTCTGCCCCCAGTTCCAGACCGATGAGTCGGTCAGCCTCCTCGACGCGGGCGGTGAGCATGATGATCGGCAGCTTGCGCGTGGCCGGGTCCTGCCGCAACACGCGGGTAACATCCAGGCCATCCATGCCCGGCAGCATCAGGTCGAGCACCATCAGGGCCGGGCGCTCCAGCCGGGCCAGGCGCAGCGCGGTTGGCCCATCGCTGGCAGTGATGACGCGGAACCCCGCCCGGTCCAGGTAATCGCGGGCGATCTGCACGATGCCGGGCTCATCATCAACTACGAGAATGGTGCGGGTCATACGCTCCCCATCTGTCGCCGGGCGGGGTATCCCGAAAGCCGGTTTCGCCCCGCCCCTGGCAGTGGCGCCGGCGGCCCAGGGCCGGTGGGAGAAGTATGGGGAACCCGGGGTTCCCCATGCCCCGGCCCGCCGGTTCGAGAAGTAAGGGGAACTCGGGGCTCCTACATCCTGGCCCGCCGGTGGGAGACGTATGAGGAACCGCGGGTTCCTCAGGCCCCGGCCCGCCGGTTGGCGGGCAGTGGGGAACCCCGGGTTCCCCACTGCCCTTTCTCCTACTCCACGCGCGGATCGTGCCCGGCGGGCGTGGTTGGGCCAGAGGCTGCGGGTGGAGCAGGTGGCGGCTGGTTGCCGCGAGACTGCTGGAAGAGGCGCAGCAACAACCAGGCCAGCAAACCCAGGGCGGCCAGTTGCGTCAGCGCCTGAAGGAGTTTGAAGCCAAAGCCGAGCCAGGGCCAGAAGAAGCCGCCGGGATGGCGGTCGAAGTGATGGCCCTCGACGTGGTGCTTCCACCGAGGTGGCGCAAACGGCGGCGGGCCGCCGGGGCCATGACCCTCGAAGCGCCCACCGGGGCCAGGCGCCGCGAACTGGCCCGGCGGCGCCTGGGCCGCCAGCGGACCCGGGCCGGGCAACCAGGCGCTGAACAGTGCGCCGAGGCTGATAACCAGGGCCAGGCCCGCCAGCGCGAGGGCGGCCAGGCCCAGCCAGTTACGTGTACGTTCCATGATCGACGACCTCCATCACCAACGAGCTATGGTTTCCTTGCGCGGCCCTGTGAGGATCCGTCAGGGGCGGGTCCGAGGGCGCAGCCCTCCGCGATCCGCTGGTTCCGCGACGGAAGACGACCATCCGTTTCGCCAGGGCGCGTGCCCGCCGCGCGCGGAACCGGGAGTTATGGCCAGGCCGTGCCTTCCCGCGCCCCTCCAACGGTACCTAAGGAGTGAACCATGCCAGGGCATGGTTCAGCATCGGGCGTTTCTGCTTGACGGTTCAGGGTGGTTGCGGAGGGACCTGGCCCCTCCGCAACCACCCCGCCGCCCGGTGGAACGGGCAGACGGTCAAGTTGATTTGAAACATGCCTTATGGTACGGATGAATTGTGAAGGGAGTATGAACAGGTATAGGAGGGATTCGGCAATCCATGGAGGATTAGCTCTACTTTGTCGCTTGTTACAGTTTCCGCCGTGAGGAGGTTCGGCGGGCTACACCCCTCCGAACTTTCCCCTTCCTGGTGCGGCGCGGCGAAGCTGCATCGCACCAGGAAGGGGAGATCTTCGGGGGCCTGCGGCCCCCGCAACCCCCGCCAGGGGCAAAGTGACAAAGGAGAGTTAGACCGGCGGCCAGGGCACGTTAGGGCCAGGGCCAGGCGGCGGAAAGACGCCAGTATTGAGCAGGTGGTCAAGGCGGCGCCGCAGGGCGCGGACCTCAACCTTATCGAGTAGATCGCCGAGGGTCTGCGCGACGGTATCCCCGGCGTCGAGCCGGGCGCGGAAGGCGCGCAGGGCCGTGATCACCTCGGGGGGCAGCGCCTCGCCGACGAAATCCCACAGCACGGTGCGTAGCTTCGGCTCGTGGTGAAAACAGATCCCGTGGTCAATGGCCCAGAGCCGCCCGTCGAGCCCCTTGAGGGCGTGGCCGCTCTTGCGATCGGCGTTATTGATCAGACAATCGAAGGCGCACAGGCGCCGGATGGTTGATTCGTAGCCCCCTTCCTTGAGCATAGTGAAGAGGTGGGCATCCTCGTCGTTGGCAATGAACAACTGCACCATGCCGACGCCATAGGGACCGTCGCGGAGCACGGTGGGGGGCACCAGGCCAAAGCCAAGGGCCTCGGACACCAGGTACGCCGCCACCTCGCGGCGATACAGGGTGCCACGGGTAAAATCCCAGAGTGGGCGCTCGCCGCGACGCGGCTTGTAGACGGCGAGCACCTGGAGTTCCTCGTAGGTAATGGTTGCGAGCAGCGTATAGTTACTGCTGTAGGGCAGGGCGGTTTCAATCGCCATATCACCCTTCGCCAGCACTTCCAATACCCGGGATACCTCGATGGTCTGGGGTTGCTGCTCGTTCATGGCTGGTGTATTTCAACTGATATTCCAGTAAAAACTGATTTTACTGTGTGGCCTGTTGCGTACCCATCTGGTGGAGGCGTGGAGGGTGCAGCCCTCGGCAATCCTCTGGTTCCGCGTGCAGGGCGGAACAGGGTCCTGGAGGAAGGTGGGGAAACCTGGTTTCCCCACGTCCCTGCCCGAGGGGAACAGAAGCTAGATGGCAGCCCAACCTGGAAGGTTGCGCGCGGATGGGAAACCGGGTTTCCTGATGCCCCTCGTGGCCCGACGCTGGCGTCGGAGGGGTCAGGGAGCGCCGCTGACCGGGCCATGGCCATTGCGTTGGGGACAGAAATGGCCCGACGGATCGATCGGGCGGCCACAGTTGCCGCAGATGGCGCGCCCGGCGGCCACCACCTGCGCGGCGTGGCTGCTCAGGGCGCGCATCTGGGGCCGGGTCGCCGAGAACCGCGCGGTTGGCTGTTCGTCCTCATCGTCGCTGATCCCCTGGATCAGCAAGACAATCAGATCGCGTTCGGGATCGTAGCCCAGCCCCATCTGGCCAACGCGGAACTCCGGTTCCAGGGGCTCTTCCAGGCTCATATCGGTCACCAGCAAGTCATCGGAGGTGGCCAGACGCGGGTTCTTCTCCGCCAGGCTATCAAGCAAGCGCCCGATCGCTTCCGCGAGGGCGCGGACCTGCTCCTTCTCGGCAAGCAGGGTGATCAGCCGGGATCCCCGGCGCGCCTGCATATAGAAGACACGCTGGCCCTTGGGACCAACGGCCCCCACGGTGATCCGCTGCACCGCATCCAGATCGTAGGTAAACTCAGACATGCTCCTGCTCTAGGTGCTCCGCCTGTGGCAAGGGGCCTTCACCATTGCCCGCGGCGGGGCTCTCGGCCGAGGGCATCGGGGTGGCGATCTCGACGCCCTCTGCGGGTTGTCCGGTTGCGGCGGGGGACTCGGGCTTCGGGCGCAAATGGGCGAGGGAGCCGGTTTCGTTAAACGCCAGCAGACGCGGTCCCATCCGCTCAAACGCGATTGCGGTCAGCGAAGCCGGGTTGATCACCAGCCGTTGAAACAGATCGATATGCATACCCACATAGTAGGCAATTGCCAGCTTAATGATATCGGCGTGTGACACCACGGCGATGATCTGCCCGGGGTGGAGCGCCCGCAGGCGGTCAAGGGCCTGCACCATGCGCATCTGGGCCTCGCCGAGCGTCTCGCCGTTGGGAAAGCGGGTGCCGCTCGGGTAGTGCTGGACGCCCGGCCATAGTTCGTGTTTGTAGAGTTCCTTCAACTCGGCGCCCTGCCACTCGCCGTAGCGCACCTCGCCGATCTGTTCCACCAGGCGCAACTGCAATCCGCGCGGCTGCGCGATGGCGGCAGCCGTCTCGACACACCTCTCCAGCGGCTGTCTCTTATACACATCT
>JAOACN010000098.1 GCA_026417815.1 Chloroflexaceae bacterium
AGATGTGTATAAGAGACAGCCGCCGGCGTGAGCAAGGCCCTGCCGGCGGCGACGAGCATCGCCGACCTGCACGCCGCGCTGCGCCCGATTGTCGACCAGGGAGCCACGCCGGACCTCGTGCCGCCCGGGGCGATGGTGCTGCAACCGAGCCAGGCGCGCCGCCGCTCCGGCTCCCACTACACCCCCCGCGCCCTCACCGAGCCGATCGTGCGGACCACGCTGGCCCCCATCCTCAAGCGCCTGCGCGGCCCCGACGGGCTGCCCCCTCGCCCCGAGCAGATCCTCGACCTGAAGGTGTGCGACCCGGCCATGGGCTCGGGCGCGTTCCTGGTGGAGGCCTGCCGCCAACTGGGCGACGCGCTGATCGAGGCATGGCAGGCCCACGGCGGCCGCCCGCCCATCCCGCCCGACGAGGACGAGGTGGTCTTCGCCCGCCGGCTGGTGGCCCAGCGCTGCCTCTACGGCGTGGACAAGAACCCGACCGCGGTGGACCTGGCCAAGGTCTCGCTCTGGCTGGTGACGCTGGCCAGGGAGCACCCCTTCACCTTCCTCGACCACGCGCTGCGCCACGGCGACTCGCTGGTGGGGCTGACGCAGCGGCAGATCGAGGCCTTCCACTGGCAGGGCGACGCGCCGCGTTTCCAGGCCGGCTTCGAGACAATGCAGGTGCGCCGGCAGGTCGAGCAGGCCGCCGCGCTGCGCGCCGAGATCCGCCACGCCGGCGAGGACATAAGCGACGCGGCGCTGCGCGCGCTGTGGCACGACGCCGACCAGGCCCTGGCCCGCGTGCGCCTCTACGGCGACCTGGTGCTGGCCGCCTTCTTCGAGGAGGGGAAAGCGAAGGAGCGCGAACGCCGCCGCGCGGCCTACGCCGCCGAGGTGCTCGACGGCAGCGCCCACCAGCACCTCGCCCGCCTGGAGGAGTGGCGCCACGCCGACCTGCCACTCGTGCCCTTCCACTGGGCGATCGAGTTCCCCGAGGTCTTCCAGCGCGCCAACCCGGGCTTCGACGCGGTGGTGGGCAACCCGCCGTTCCTGGGTGGCAGCAAGATCTCTTCGAGCTTCGGCCCGGCCTACCTCGACTGGGTACTGGAACTGCACGAGGAGAGCCACGGCAACGCTGACCTGGTGGCCCACTTCTTCCGCCGGGCCTTCACCCTGATCCGGGACGGCGGAACCCTGGGGCTGATCGCCACCAATACGATCGCCCAGGGCGACACGCGCAGCAGCGGGCTGCGCTGGATCTGCACCCACGGCGGGGCGATCTACGCGGCGCGCAAACGGGTGCCCTGGCCGGGGCAGGCGGCGGTGATCGTGAGCGTGGTCCACATCCACAACGGACCGTATCACGGAGTGCGATACCTCGATGGCCGCGAGGTCGAAACCATCACCGCCTTCCTCTTCCACCGCGGCGGCCACGACGACCCGGCGCGGCTCGCAGCCAACGCCAGAAACAGTTTCAAGGGTGCGATGATTTATGGGCAAGGCTTTCTGTTTGCCGACGACGACCCCAAAGCCACGCCGCTGGCCGAGATGGAGCGCCTGATCGCCGCCAACCCGGCCTGTCGCGAGGTGATCTTCCCCTACATCGGCGGCGAGGAGTTGAACAGCAGCCCGACCCACGCCCACCATCGCTACGTCATCAACTTCGGCGACCGTGACGAAGCCGAATGCCGCCAGCGCTGGCCCGAACTCATGGCGATCGTCGAGGCGAAGGTCAAGCCGGAGCGGCTGGCTCTTCGGGACACAGCCGACGGTCAGCGGCTCAAGAAGACGTGGTGGCTGTTTGCTCGAAATCGGCCTGAGTTGCACGCCGCCATCGCCCCGCTCACGCGGGTGCTGGCGAACTCCCAGGTCAGTGCGCACCTGGCATTTGCTTTTCTGCCAACTGGTATGGTCTACGCCCATACGCTTTATGCTTACCCCCTCACCACCTATGCCGCCTTCTGCGCGTTACAGGCCCGTCCGCACGAGTTCTGGGCGCGCTTCTTCGGCTCGTCGATGAAGGACGACCTGCGCTACACCCCCTCCGACTGTTTCGAGACCTTTCCGTTCCCGGAGGGATGGGAGACGCGCCCGGCGCTGGAGGCGGCGGGCAGGGAGTACTACGAGTACCGCGCGGCGTTGATGCGGCGCACCAACGAGGGGC
>JAOACN010000102.1 GCA_026417815.1 Chloroflexaceae bacterium
AGAGACAGACCTGACCCTGTGGACCTGTACGTGGCACGAAGAGTAGCGCCGCTCCGCCACTCACTCCGGAGCGCCTCCGCGGGCCGGCGCATAGCTGTGCCGGGTGAAGGGTTCTGGCCCCACCCCCCAGGGGAGGGCCCGTCCCGCCATTCGGCGCCCAGGAAACGTATGTCTCGCCAGTTGCCGCTCTTTCCCCTGGGAACGGTTCTGTTTCCAGGAGCAACGCTCAATCTGCATATCTTCGAGGAACGTTACCGCCTGATGATCGGCCGCTGTCTCGAAGAGCGCAGTCCGTTCGGCGTCGTGTTGATCCGCGAGGGCGATGAGGTGGAGGAGGGGCGACGCAATGCGCGCCCTGCCGAGCCATACGCCATTGGCACCATGGCCCAGATCAGCGCCGATATGCGCCTGGACGACGGTCGCTACTTGCTGACCGCGGTCGGCGCCAGGCGCTTCCGTATTCAGGCGATCACCCAGCGTGCGCCGTACATGGTCGCTTCGGTGGTTGAACTGCCCGAGAACGCCCCGGCCACCGCCACGGTCGCCGCCGAGGACCTGCGGGCCACCTACGACCGCTACTGGCAGGCTGTCGCTGGCGCCACCGGGCTGGAGGTGGAGGTTGAAGAACTGCCGCGCGATCCCCTCCGCCTCGGCTACTACCTGGCCGATCGCCTCCAGGTCACCATGGAGCTGAAACAACACTGGCTGGAGTGCGATCCGCTGACGCGCCTGCGCGAAATTGCCGCCAACCTTCGCGCCGAACTGGCCCTGCTGCCCTACGGTCGTCGCGATACCAGCGAGGGGCCATCGGGCATGGGCAGCCTGAATTGATGCGCCACGCGCACCCATTGCGGTATGGTTATCGGTCTGTGCACCATTTCCCTGTCTATCCCGATCGCCTCTTCCTTGAAGGAGAAGCGCCAGGTCGTCAAGTCCTTGATCGCCCGCATTCGCAACGAGTTCAACGTGTCGGTCATCGAGGCGGACGATCACGATCTCTGGCAGAGCGCCGTCCTCGCCGTCGCCTGCGTCGCCACCTCGGCGAAGTACGCCCACGGGCAACTCGAAGCCGTGGTGAAGTTCATTGACCGACAACGCCCCGATTGCCCGATCGGCGCCTACGAGATTGAGATGTTGTAGGCCCAGGCAGGGGAAATGGGGAAACCAGAGGTTTCCTCATTTCCCCTGCCTGAACCGTAGCGCGCAACCATCCGGGTTGCGCGCTGGCTCCGGGTAGTCTAAAAGAATTGCATCCGGTGTCGCCGAACGCTGCGGGCTGATGAAGATTAAGAATATAAACCGCTATTCGCCCTGGCTCTCCTTTGTCACTTGCCGCGGCTTCCGCTGGGAGGAGGTTCGGAGGGGTTGTACCTCTCCGAACGTTCCCCTTGATGGTGCGGGGCGGCTTCGCCGCGCCGCACCACCAAGGGAGGATCTTCGGGGGCCTGCGGCCCCGGTAACCCCCGCCAGCGGCAAAGTGACAAAGGAGAGCTAATCTGCATCAGAGCCGTCAAACCATGGACGAACTGCTCCCCTTCCCCTTCCTGGCCCTGGTCGGCCAGGCCGAGCTGAAAACCGCCCTGCTCCTCGGGCTGATCAACCCGGGCATCGGGGGCGTGCTGCTCAGCGGGCCGTATGGCGTCGGCAAGACCTCGGCCGTGCGCGGGTTGCTCGACATCATGCCCACGGTCGAGGTTGGGGGCGACGAAGAGGGCGCGGAACGGCGGCGCGAGCGCGTCCGGCTGATCGAACTGCCGCTCAACGCCCGCCTCGAAGACGTCGTGGGAGGCATCAACGAGCGGGTGGCGCTGGAGCAGGGCGCGGTGCTGCTGGAGCCGGGCATCCTCGCCCGCGCCCACGGCAACGTGCTCTACGTTGACGAAGTGAACCTGCTCGACCCGGCGGTGGTGGACGCGATCCTCGACGCGGCGGCCCAGGGCCGCACCTTCGTGCGCCGGGGGGCAATGACGCGCCTCTACCCCTCGCGATTCGTCCTGGTTGGTTCGATGAACCCTGAAGAAGGCGCGCTGCGGCCGCAGATCCTCGATCGCTTCGGCCTGCGGGTCTGGGTGGCGCCCCTTGATGACCCCCGTCAGCGCCTTGAGGTGTACCGCCGCGCCCGGGCCTTTCGCACCGACCCGGCGGCCTTTCGCGCCGCCTATGCCGCTCAGACCGCCGCCCTGGCCGAAGAGGTGGAAACCGCGCGGGCCATCCTCCCCCACGTGAGCGTGTCGCCGGCCCTGGAAGAAGCGGCCCTGGCCCTGGTGCAGGAGTTGCGTATCCCCTCCCATCGCGCCGAGATCGCCCTGCTCGAGGGCGCCCGCGCCCGCGCCGCCGCCGACTTTCGCAACCAGGTCAGCGCCGAGGACCTGCGGCGGGTGGCGCCACTGGCCCTGCGCATGCGCCATAGCCCCCAGTTCGATGAGC
>JAOACN010000122.1 GCA_026417815.1 Chloroflexaceae bacterium
GCGTAGCAGCATACGCGCCAGATGTCAAACTGCGGTACAATACGAGCCATCTTATGCATTCGCACTGGCGAGCGCCGTCGCTTTCAGCCCCGTGCCGCGGGCGGCGCGAGCACGTCAGCGCCAGGAGTTCGCAGCGATGCGCATTACAGCAGTTCTGACCGATCCCTCCTTTGACGCCCACACCTGGCACGGGCACGTCGAACAGGCCGCACGGCTCCAGGCTATTCGCGCCGCGCTGGACAGCAGCGGCCTGCAGCGGCACGTGCACCAGCTTGCGCCGCGCCCGGCGCCCGAAGCGGCGCTTCTGGCCGTTCACACCGCCGATCTGCTTCGCAAGATCCGCCAGTTCGCCAGTTACGGCGGCGGCCAGTTCGATTTTGACACCTACGTGACGGCCGACTCGTGGGATGCCGCGGTGCTCGCCGCCGGGGGCGCGATCAACGCGGTCGAGGCGGTGATGCAGCGCCAGGCCCACAATGCCTTCGCGCTGGTGCGGCCACCCGGACACCACGCGACCCCCGGTCGGGCCATGGGCTTCTGCCTGATCAACAATGTCGCCGTGGCCGCGCGCTACGCCCTCGATCACTTCGGCCTGCAACGGGTCGCCATCGTAGACTACGATGTGCACCATGGCAATGGGACGCAGGACATTTTCTACGAAGAACCGCGGGTGTTGTTCTGCTCGACCCACGCGGCGCCGTTCTACCCCGGAACGGGCAGCGTTGGGGAGATGGGCAGCGCCGCGAAGGCCCCCGGCGCGACGCTGAACGTGCCCCTGCCCTTCGGCACGGGCGACCAGGGCTACACGCTGGTCTTCGAGCAGGTGATCGCGCCCGCGCTGCGGCGCTTCCAGCCGCAGCTCATCCTTGTCTCCGCGGGCTACGACGCCCACTGGAGCGACCCCCTCGGCCCGATGGTGCTCTCGGTCCACGGCTACGCCCAGCTCACGCAAACGCTGATCAGCCTGGCCGACGAACTCTGTGGCGGCAAGATTGTGATGGTGCTCGAAGGCGGCTACAACCTCGAGGCCCTGAGCGCCTGCGTGGTGGCCTCGCTGCGCCTGCTCCTCGGTGAAAACGCCGGGCCGGACCCGATTGGCGAGGTGACCGCCCTTGAGCCGCTGTCCGAGGTCAATCGGGTGATTGCCACGCTCCAGGAACGGCATCCGTTGCTGAAATAGGCGGAGAAACCGGGTTTCCCCACACCCCGGCCTGCCCGGGAAAGCCGCTTTCTCCGTCTCCCCTCCGCCAGGGTGGGGTATAGAAGGAGTCGCATGAGCATCGCAGTGATCAACTACGGCGCGGGGAACCTGCCGAACGTGGTGCGCGCCCTGCGCCACGTCGGGGCCGACCTGACGGTCACCGATGATCCAGAGGTGGTGCGCTCGGCCGCGGCGGTGGTGCTGCCGGGAGTCGGAGCAACCGCCGATACCATGCGCAGCCTCGAAACGCTGGGCATTGCCGCCGTGCTCCCGGGGGTCGTGGCACAGGGCCGGCCGTTCCTGGGGATCTGCGTCGGGATGCAGGTGCTGCTAGGCGCCAGCGAGGAGTTCGGGCCGCACCCCTGTCTCGGCATCATCGGCGGCACGGTGCGCCGCCTGCCGGATGCGGCGGGCAAGATCCCGCAGATTGGCTGGAACCAGGTGCGGTACGCTCCCGCCTTCGCCGCCCATCCGCTCTTCGCCGGCATCCCCGACGGGAGCAACTTTTACTTCGTGCACTCCTACTACTGCGACGTGGACGACCCGGCCGTGGTGGCCGGCCGCACCGAGTACGGCCTGGCCTTCCCCAGCGTGATCATTCACGATCACCTGGCCGCGGTGCAGTTTCATCCTGAAAAATCCGGCCGCTGCGGGCTGCAACTGCTGCGGAACTTTGTCACCCTGGCCGGGTCGCCATCGTGGACATCCGCTCCGGCGGGAACGGTGAGCGGCAAGGGACGATGATCAATGGAAATTATCCCTGCTATTGACCTGAAGGACGGCCACTGCGTCAGGCTCTACCAGGGCGACTTCGCCCAGGCAACCGTTTACAGCGAGGACCCGGTGGCCGTGGCGCGCCGCTGGGAAGCCCTGGGGGCGCCTCGTCTGCACGTGGTCGATCTGGATGGGGCGCGCAACGGTTGCCCGACCAATACGGATGCGGTGATCGCCATCGTGCAGGCCGTCGGCATCCCCGTGCAACTGGGCGGGGGGTTGCGCCGGGAAGAGGACATCAGCGCCGTCCTGGCCCTGGGTGTTGACCGGGTAATCCTGGGCACCGCCGCCGTGGAACAGAGTGACCTGGTGGCCCGGCTGGTCGCGCGCTTTGCCGAGCGCATCGTTGTTGGCGTAGACGCCCGCGATGGCCAGGTGGCAACCGCCGGGTGGACCAGTCTGGCCCCGGTGGGCGCGACCGACCTGGTGGCGCGCATGGGCGACCTGGGTGTGCAGCGGGTAATCTATACCGACATCAGTCGCGATGGGACGCTGACCGAACCAAACTTCGCGGCGCTGGCGGAACTGCAGGGCCTCAACGGTCCGGCGATTATCGCCAGCGGCGGCATTACCAGCATCGAGCACCTGCAGCGTCTGGCGCGCCTCGGGCTTGAGGGCGCGATCGTCGGCAAGGCGCTCTACAGCGGGGCGCTCGATCTGGCCGCCGCCCTTGCCGCCCTGCGCCACTAAGGGCCTCAGGAGGGGTATGGGGAAACCGGTTTTCCCCATACCCCTCCTGAGCGAGGGGCACGAGGAGGGCTGCGCCCTCCCGGAACATCTTTTTTGCATCTCATCGTTGTGCGGCGCAGCCGCCTGGACAGGAAGGAGCGCTCGATGACCAACCCTGATCTCACCGCCAAATACGAAGAGGAGCGCCTGCGCATCCACGAACAGTCGCAACTGGTCTATTTGCAGGGCCAGATCGACGAACTGCGCCGGTTGTTGAAGGAGCAATCCAACAAGTACAACCTGGTTGTGGAACAGGTGCGCAAAACCGAGGCGCTGGTGGGGCAGGTGCAGAGCCTCTTCGAGCGCCACGTGGAAGAGACGCGGCAGGCCGGCGAGAGTGTGCGACGCGATGTGGTGGCCCTGCGCAAAGAGGTGGCCGGAGCGCTGGTAAAGATCGAGGAGGGAATTCGCCCCATTCGCGACTTGCAGTCGCAGATCCAGCAGGTGGCCGAGGCCCGCAAGCAGGATCGCGACTTCGTGACCCCCTGGCTCGGACGCATCGAACAAGCCGAGCGGCAGATCGCCGCGATCCAGTCGCAGATCAAGGAGCTTGATGATCGCCAGCGCCAGGTGTTGCTACAACTTGACCGCCTGCGCGAGGCCGACGCGGTGGCGGTGCAGGAGGCGCGGCGCGTGGCCGAAGAGTTGCAGATCGAGAAGCAGAGCCTGCGACGGCAGGCGGTCGAGGCGCAGCAACTGGTCACCGATATGCATAGCGTGCTGGAGGAGCATGCTTCGCGGATCGCCCGTCTCGATGATATTCGCCAGCACATCGAGTTGTTTGCCGAAGCCCTGCCCAAACAGATCAGCGAGGTCGCTGCGAAGCTGCCTGATATGGTCGCGGACATCAAGCGGATCGAACGCATCTCCACCGAGCGTTTCCTGATGAACCAGGAACGCCTGGAGGACGTGCGTTTGCAGGCCGACGAGAAGATCAGCGCCCTCCAGGAGGCCGATGAGCAGCATCTGCGCCAACTGACCACATGGCTCGAACGCCTCGACAGCTTCCTGCGCGAACTCGAGCAGCGCCTCACCCGGGATACGGCGCGTCTGGAGCATGCGCAACAGTTGCACATCGCCCGGATCCTGGAACTCGAGCGCCGCGAACTGCTGGCCCTTGACATGCTCTTTGCGTCGGTGCGGGACGTCACGGAGCGCATTCGCGCGGCGCAACATGAAGCCACGGGAGCGTAGGGCGAAAGATATTTCGCCACCTACGCGCGGCGCAAAACGAAGATGCGCGGGTAGAGGCCCCCGAGATCCACAAGAATAGTCTCGTTAACCCTCCAGACTGGCGAGTCGGCCAGAAGGCGCTCCATCAGGCGCACCTCGTGGGAGAGCAGCGCACAGCGGGCGCCGGGGCGGGCCACCCGCGCGGCCTCGGCCAGCAGCGCGGGGTAGAGTTCCAGATTCTGCGCGTGTGAACCAACCAGGTGACCGAACGGCAGATCGCCGGTGATTACATCAACCGCCGCGTCGGGCAGAGGCAACGCTCGCGCGTCCCACGGTTGCACCTCGGCCCACTGGCCCACTCCGGCCGCCTCGAGGTTGGCACGGGTGCAGGCCAGGGCCTGCGGGTCGGTATCACAGCCGATGGCCCGCTTTGCCGGCGCCAGCAGCAACCGCTCGATCAGCAAGGTCCCCGAACCACACCCGATGTTCAGATATACATCGCCCGCCGCAGGCGCGGTGAGCAGGTTCATGGCGCAGGCGACCGGGCCGTTCAGGGCGCCCTCCATGTTGCAAACGCGCCAGGAACGGGTCGCCAGGGGACGTGGCGAGATGCGCACGAGCCATTCCCAGCCTGTCTGCGCCTCATCCCGGCGCAGGCGAAGCAGCAGGTCGCCATCGTCGCTACCAACGGCCAGTCCCAGACGACGCGCCAGTTCGGTTTTCAGGCGCAGCAGCACCGCCGAGTCGGCGCCCGCGGCGCTGAGAAAAAGCGTGTGAAAGGTTCCCTGCGGGTACAGGCGCAGCACGGTCTGGCAGTCGGCCAGCGCCAGGCGCAGGTGCTCGTCGCCGAGCAGGGCGCGGGGCCGGGGCACGGCAAAATGGCGCGCCAGGTACACCGAGGCGGCGAGGCGCAGGCCAGACAGCGCGCGGAGGTCGCCCGTGTAGCGCGCGCGGATAACACCGGGGCGCTCATCGTTCTCGAGACGCAAGGCGCGACCAAACTGACCCAGTTCGCGCCGCGCCAGCGGCTCAAGCCCCTCGGCGACCACGATCTCCAGCCGCCGGCCGGGCTGATCGGGTTGCAGCGCGGGTCGTTTGTTATAATACTTCATACTGATGTGAGCACAGATAGGTAGCTCGACTTTGTCACGTGCCGCGGCTTCTGCTGCGAGGAGGTTCGGAGGGATTGCACCCCTCCCAGCGTTCCCCTTCCTGGTGCGGGGCGGTTTCGCCGCACCAGGAAGGGAAGGTCTTCGGAACTCCGTGGCCCCCGCAACCCCTGCCAGCGGCAAAGTGACAGAGTAGAGTTAGAGAGATGCGGGGAAACCGGGTTTCCCCGAGCCCGTGCCCGCAGGGAGAACAGGGAGGCGCGACCTGGCAGGTTGCGCCACGCAGAAGCACCTATGAGCGAGCAGACCTTTACTCTTGGCATCACCTACTGGCCGCGACGGCGCCGCCACGCTGAACGGATCCTCTGCTCGTGGAGCGACGCCGACACCGTGGCCCTCCGCGATGAACTCAGTCATATCGCCGAACTGGGATTCACCAGGGTACGCTTCGAGTTGCGCTGGGCCGAGGTACTGCCGGATCTGCGCGTCAATACGGCCGCCCTGCGCGGCCTGGAACGGGCGCTCGATCAGGCCGCGGAGCACGGGCTCCAGGCGGTCGTGGCCGTGCTAGGAGCCAGTCTGGGGGGCGCGTTGCACCTGCCCGCCTGGGCCGTAGGCTTCCGGCTGCCCAATGACCTGCGGCTCGCCCGACGGCTCGGCCCGCCGGTGGTAATGGCCCCCCCGGACCAGCCGGTCGTGCTGGCCGGTGAGCAATACTCCACCGAACCGCCGCGCGACCTCTACGGTGAGCCGGAGTTGCTCGCCGCGCAGCGGCAGGTGCTCCACGAAACCATTGGCAACCTGAGCGGGCACCCGGCCGCTACCGCCTGGCAGATCGGCGCCGATGTGGAGCGCATTCGCCGCCCGGCCTCGGCGCGGGCCGCCGCCGAGTGGTGGGGCGACCTGGCCGCGCGCGCCCTCGACCACGGCGCGCGCCGGGTAATCGGCGTGGTGAGCGCCACGAGCCTGGAGCGGCGCGATACGCTGCGTCCGGAGCACATTGTGCGCCACCAGGGCCAGGTGGCGGTGTCGGTGGCGGCCTGGTCGCCCCCCGCCGCGGAACGGCTCGACGATACGGGTCGCATTCGCTTTCTGCACGCCCTCACCGCCGCCCTGGCCCGCGCCGAAGACAGCAATGCCGCGCCGGTCATTGTCGCTGACCTGGGCGTGCCCACGACCGTTCCAGGTTCCAACGGGCTGGTCACCAGTGAGATCTTTGGGCGGACGGTGCTGCATCCGCTCCTCGATGAAGAGCGCCAGGCCACCCTGCTCGAAGAGGCGCTGGCGGCATTGTACCGCGACGGCGCAGCCGGGGTGTGCCTGCCAATGTACGCCGACCCCGGGCCGGACGTATGGAAGGTCCCGCCGCTGGATCGCTCCTGGTGGGCGCGCACGATGGGCCTGGTCGCCCCCGGGGGGCGCGAGAAACCGGCTGCCGAGGCGCTGCGGGCCTTCGCGGCCCGGCTGCGCGCCGGGCGCCTGCCCGCGCCTGCCGGGCCGCCCGCGCTGCCCCTCGATCCCGAACGCTACTGGTACGACCCGGAAGGCAGTTTCGCCGCTCTCTGGGCCGATTGGCAGAAATAGGGGCGCAAGCGGTTGCGCCTCGACGCGCCAATGCGGCGCGGGGCGCCGGTCTTCGCCCTCCCCCGCTTCGCTGCGCTCGGCGCCCCCTCCCTCTCCACCTCTGGTGAGGAGGGAGGGGGCCGGGGGGCTCTCAGGTGTAGGGTTTTTCGAGCGAGAAGAGGTTTTCGGCATTCCAATGCGCTTCCGATCCTCACCCCCCTGCCCCCCTCTCCACTATAGGTGGAGAGGGGGAATTGGGCGTCCTGATGCCCCAGATCGCGAATGTGACGCGAGGATGGGCCGGAAAAACCCTGCACCTGAGAAGGGCCGGGGGGAGGGTGAGGATCGCCACCGCCTGTGTTCACCTTACGGCGCCCACCCCAACTCCGCCAGCCACGCCAGATCATCGGGCGTAAGGCGTCCCGCGGCGCGGGCGCGCTCCAGCAGGTCGGGGCGGCGCAACAGGGTGCGCCGTAGACGCTCACGCCGGCGCCACTTCGCCACCTCGCCGTGGTGTCCGGAAACCAGCACCGGAGGCACGGGCCGGCCCTCCCACACCGCCGGGCGGGTGTAGTGCGGGTATTCGAGCAGGCCATCGCTGTGGCTCTCCTCGGCCCCTGACTCGGCATCAATCACCCCGGGCACGAGCCGCGCCACCGCGTCAACCACCACCATGGCAGCAAGCTCTCCACCCGTCAGCACATAATCGCCGATGCTCAGCTCACGAGTGATCAGCGCCTCGCGCACCCGCTCGTCGATCCCCTCGTAGTGCCCGCAGACCAGCGCCAACCGCTGCTGGGCGGCCAGTTCCTGCGCGATGGCCTGGGTAAAGACTTCGCCATCGGGCGTCAGCAGGATACCCGGAGGGGGCGTGTCGGCCTCGGGCGGCAGGGCAAGGACGGCGCGGATGCAGGCGGCC
>JAOACN010000160.1 GCA_026417815.1 Chloroflexaceae bacterium
CGCCCCTGCTCTACTACGCCAAGCGTTCGTGGTACATCAAGACGACCGCCTTCAAAGATGACCTGGTGGCCAACAACCAGCAGATCCACTGGGTGCCCGAGCATATCCGCGATGGGCGCTTCGGCAACTGGCTGGAGAACAACATTGACTGGGCCATCAGCCGCGAACGCTACTGGGGCACGCCCCTGCCGATCTGGACCAGCGCCGACGGGAGCTACATGGAGTGCATCGGCAGCCTGGCCGAACTCGAAGCGAAGGTGGGCCGCTCCTTGCGCGACCTCGACCTGCACCGCCCCTACGTGGACGAGATCACCTGGGAGGACCCGCAGCACGGCCCGATGCGCCGCATCCCCGACGTGGCCGACTGCTGGTACGACAGTGGCTCCATGCCGGTGGCCCAGTGGCACTACCCGTTCGAGAACCAGGAACTGTTCGAGTCCGCCCATCCCGCCGATTATATCTGCGAGGCGGTGGACCAGACCCGCGGCTGGTTCTACACCCTCCATGCCATCAGTACGCTGCTCTTCGACCGCCCGGCCTTCAACAACGTGATCTGCCTGGGGCACATCCTCGACGAGCACGGCATCAAGATGAGCAAGAGCAAGGGCAACGTGATCCAGCCCGAGGAGGTGATTGACGCCTACGGGGTTGACGCGCTGCGCTGGTACCTTTTCGCCGCCGCCCCGCCCGGCAATCCGCGCCGTTTTAGCCTGGGCCTGGTGAACGAGAGCCTGCGCAAGTTCCTGCTGACGCTGTGGAACACCTACAGCTTCTTCGTTACCTACGCCACCCTTGATGGGTGGCGGCCCCCCGCCGAGGTGCTGCGCGCGGCGGCCAACGGCTCGGTCAGCGTCCCCACGCCGGAGGTGCGCGAGGCCCTGACGCCTACCGACCGCTGGGCCCTGGCGGCCCTGAACGCCCTGGTGCGCGACGTGACCCGCAACTTCGAGGACTACGAGGTGTACCCCGCCGCTCGCGCCATCGAACAGTTCGTGGACGAGCTCTCCAACTGGTACGTGCGGCGCAACCGGCGGCGCTTCTGGAAGAGCGAGGCCGACGCCGACAAGCAGGCGGCCTATTTCACGCTCTACACCAGCCTGCTGACCCTCACCAGGCTGATCGCGCCCTTCACACCCTTCGTCGCCGAAGAGGTATACCGCAACCTCACCGGTCAGGCCGGGGGCGTGCAAATGGACAATGTGCCCGACAGTGTGCATCTCGCCCGCTGGCCCACGGTGAACACCGACTTCCTCGACGAACAGCTCGTGGCCGATACCGAGGCCCTGCTGGCCGCGGTCTCGCTGGGGCGCGCCGCGCGGAAGAACGCCGGCCTCAAAGTGCGCCAGCCCCTCAGCGAGTTGTGGCTGCGCGCCAGCAGTCCCGCGGTGACCGAGGGGGTGCGGCGCTTCGAGGCCGACCTGCGCGATGAACTGAACGTCAAGGCGGTGCGCTACCTCGATGCTTCGTCGGACATCGTGGAATACCGCTTCCGGCCCAACCTGCGGCTGGTGGGCAAGAAGTATGGCCGGCTGGTGCCGGCCCTCACCGAGGCCCTCAAGGCCCTGACGGGCGAACCTGCCCGCGCCGCCGCCCACGCCGTGGAGCAGGGGCAACCCGTGCGCCTCGCGGTGGACGGCCAGGAGCTTGAATTGCTGCCCGAGGAGGTGCTGGTGGAGAGCAGCGCCCCTGCGGGGTACGCCGTGGCCGAGGGTGACGGGCTGATCGTCGCCCTTAACACCACCGTGACGCCCGAACTGCGCCTTGAAGGGGCCGCGCGCGACCTGGTGCGTAACGTGCAGGACGCGCGCAAGAGCGCCGGCCTGGCCATCGCCGACCGCATCGCGCTCTACGTGAGCAGCGAGAGCGAAGCTGCCCTGCTCGAGCAGACCCTGTCCGTGTGGGGCGAGTACGTGCGGAACGAGACCCTGGCGGCGCAACTGGTCGTCGCGCCACCCCCGGCGGAGGCCCATGTCGAGACGGTGGAGTTCGGCGACGCCGAGGCGACCATCGGGGTGGTGAAGGTGTAGGACCGGGGTTCGTTGCAAGGGGAGGTTCGGAGGGGCGAAGGCCCTCCGAACCCTCCTCCCGAACCCTCCTGCCGGCGCCCTGCAAAGCCCCTGTGGTGGGGTCAGGAGTGACCATGACCAGCGTGCTGGAAGGCATGGCCCGCGGAGCGCCGCCGTGGCGTCATCTGCTCATTCGCCAGGGCCGGTGCGAGACGGCGCCCGGCGCGCTTCGGTTGATCGTTGAGGAGGCCACGGCCCGGGGCCTGGCCTACTCCGACGCGCAGATTGACGATTACCAGGCCGGGCCTGGTCCGCGCTTCATCCGCCGCCCGCCGTTGCGGCTGCGGGTGCGGGCGCGGTTTTCGCACCCCGAGGGCGGCCTGCGCGGCACGGCGGGCTTTGGCTTCTGGAACTACCCGATCGCCTGGCCGTTGCGCCTGCCGCGGGCGATCTGGTTCTTCTACGCCTCCCCGCCGAATGACATGCCCCTGGCCCTGGGTGTGCCGGGGCGCGGCTGGAAGGCGGCAGTGATTGACGCCACGCGCCCGCGCGCCCTGGCCCTGCTGCCCCTGGCCCCGGTACTGGCGCCCCTCTTCAACCTGCCGCCCCTGTACCGCGGGTGGTACCCGCTGGTCCAGCGCGCCCTGGGCGTGGCCGAGGCGCCGGCCCGCGCTCCGATGGAGGAGTGGCGCGAGTACGTCATCGAATGGGGGCCGCGCGTGAGCCGTTTCCTCGTAGACGGGCGCGTGGTGCTCTCCGACGCGCCCTCGCCGCGGGGCCCCCTGTGCTTCGTGACCTGGGTGGATAACCAGTACCTGATCGCCACGCCCCGGGGTCGGGTGCGCTGGGGGGTGCTCGATGTTCCGGGCGCGCAGTGGCTGGAACTGGCCGGCGTATGGATCGAGGCGCTGTGACGGGCTGGCCCGGCCACCGCGCTCCCCGTTACCTCTACGGGCGGGGGGGTAGGGGGGTAGGGGGGTAGGGGGAAACCAGGTTCCCCCCTACCCCTGTCCAGGGGTGGTACTACCAGGTCACACTCATCATCGAACAGTTCAGCCCCGAACCGATACCCAGCAACCCCACGTGGTCGCCGGGCTGAAGCCGGCCGGCCTCGTCCGCCTGGGCCAGACTGATCGGCAGCGCCGCCGGGCCGATGTTGCCCAGCACGGGGAAGTTCAGGTAAAGCTTGGAGGGGGTGATCCCGATCGCCTCGGCCACGGCGGCCATGTGCCGCGCGCCGACCTGGTGGGGAGCGTAGAGCGCGATCTGCTCGTCGCTCCAGTCTGGCAACTGCTCCTGGGCCAGTTGCCAGGTCTCGGCGGCGAGTTTGACCCCGGCCACCAGCAGGGCGCTGGCATCGGTCTTCATGTAATCGGGCATGCCGACGCACAGCTCGTTGTGCTCCGTTGCAGCCAGTGAAACGACGCCGTTGAGCTTGTGGCCCTGCTTTGAAACCCGCCTGTGGGCCAGCACCATGGCCGCGGCGCCCGAGCCAAGGGTGAGGGTGGCAAAATTGTCGCGGAACTCCTGGAGGGTGGTTTCGGGGCGCTGGAGGCGGCGGATGGTGCTCATCACCGCGTCCTGCGAGCCTTCGCCGTTGACGATCAAGGCGTAATCAATCTCGCCCGACTCGATCATCAGGGCGGCGATGTACATGCCGTTCAGAAAGCCCAGGCAGGCATTGCGCACGTCGTAGTTGATCGCCCGGGGCGCGAGACCCAGATTGCGGTGCACGAAACAGGCCGTCGAGGGTTCGAGGTAATCCTGGCACACGGAGGTATTGATCACGATCCCGATCTGCGCCGGATCAATATCGGCAGCCGCGATTGCCTTGCGCGCCGCCAGCGTCGCCACGGCGCTGGGCAGCGTTCCTGCGTCCCAGAAGCGCCGCTCGCGGATCCCCGAGAGTTGTTCCAGCCGCCCCCGGGGAATGCCGAGACGCTGCATCGTCTCGCTAATCTGATCCTCCAGCCAGTCCGAGCTAATACGATGCGGCGCCAGTTCGTAGCCCAGGGCCTCGATCGCGACGTTCTGAAAGAGCACGCCAGACCTCCCACTCAGTAAGCGATGCGACACTTGTGCGGCTGCGCCGCACAACACGGTGATGAAATCGATGTCTTATGGGAGGGCGCAGCCCTCCCAGACCCTCCCGCGCGGGACGGCTGTGTCCCCGGGGGGAAAAGCGGTTCCTGGGAGGGCGCAGCCCTCCCGGACCTTCCCGCGCAGGGCCACTGTTATTACTGTACCACAAGGTTACGGCTGTAACGGGGCACGGGTATGGTAGAATAGCCCGCGATTGTTCACCGTTCGGGCCATCGGTACGCGCAAGGTGGGGCCGGGCGCCCCCTGGCGCGGCGCATGGCCCGCCTGCCATCCAGGAGCGCCGTGGACTTCTTCACGACGATCTTCCGCCTGGCCCTTGGCGGACTGTTGCTCGACACCCGCGTGTATCGCGCCCAGCGCGAGTCGCCAACTGGCGTGCAGCGGGCGCTGCTGGTTGTCGTTCTGGTAGGGCTTCTCACCGGTCTGGCCGTCTGGATCGGCGACATCGGCGAGTACCTGACCCAGCCCGACCCCCAGGCCCTGCGCGACACGCTCTACAACGGGCTGACCGCGATGCCCTGGTACGATCAGGTCGCGCAGGCCAATCCTGAGTTTGTCGTGGTATTCGAACAAATCTTCGCCGACCCGTCCAACTTTACGCTGACGGCCAACCCCCTGGTTGGCGCCCTGGGGATCGTGGTGACGCCGCTCGTCGGGATCGTCGGCTGGTTCCTTGGCGGATCAATCGTCCATATCGCGGCCCGGGCCTTTGGGGGGGCGGCAAGCTACGCTCAGACCCTGGCCTGCACCGGCCTGGCTTCCGGCGTGAATCTGCTGGGCGTGGTCCAGATCGTGCCCTATGCCGAGGCCTTTCCCGCTGGGCTCTGGCTCGCTACGACCTTGCTGGGGCTCCTGGCGACCTATGTTGCCGTGCGCGAGGCGCACGGATTGGCGCCGTGGCGCTCGTTCTGGGCGGTGTTGATTGGCCCATTGCTGCTGATTGCGGTGCTGGTCGCCCTGTACTGCTGTGTCGTGTTCGTCTTTGCGGGCGCGGTGGGAAGCCTCGTGGGGGGAGCCGGGCGATGATCGAGCTATTTAACGGAGCGTTGACCCTCAACCAGCGGTTGTTGCTGGGGTTGCGCGAATCGCCCGACGTGGTGCGACGCGGGCTGACACTGGTGCTCTTCGTGGGACTGCTGGTCGGTGCGGTCAATGGAGCCAGCACGCTGCTCAACACCGCCACCACTGAACGCACCGTAGCCACGGTGCGCGAGTTCGTTGAGGCGCAGAAGCGCCAGATTGCCCTGGGACCCAACGCCGACCAGTTGCAACCGCTGTTGCGCTTCGTCAACGAGAATGAAGAGGCCTTCTACGCCCTGCTCCAGGATCTGCTCGAACTGCCAACCCCGTTGCCACGCCAGTTCGGGCAGGCCTTTCAGTGGCTGGCGACGACGGTCAGCACGCCATTGAGCTACCTGAGTGGTCTGCTCCTGACGGTCATCTTCACCCACATCGCGGCCCGGCAACTGGGCGGCCAGGGCCATATCCAGCAAATGCTGGGACTGGGCGCCCTCTCGGTGGCGCCGCACGCTCTGGACGCGCTGACGTTCATTCCCGGTCTGGGACCTGTTCTGGGACTCATTGCCTGGGGGTGGGGGCTGGTCATTCTCGTTGTGGCCACCTCGGTGGCCCACCGTCTCGAAAGCACGCGGGCCATTCTGGCGGTGCTGCTCTACCCGGTGCTGCTGGGGTTGCTGGGCTTCTTACTCTTCTGCGGGCTGTTGTTTCTGGCGGTGGCCGTCGGGGCGCAGGGGTAACGGGTCGAGGGGGGATGAGGCACATAAGGACCCTGCGTCCGGGGTTTCCAGTGGGCACAACCCGGAGGGTTGTGCCCACCGTTCACCTCAGCTACTCTTACTCAACGTGGTCAAGAACTCGGCATTGGTCTTCGTCTTGGCCATGCGGGTGAGCATCAACTCGGTACCCTCATTTTCGCCGAGCATGCTCACCATGCGCCGCAACGTCCAGACCTGGCGCAGGGTTTCAGGGGGCAGCAGCAACTCTTCGCGGCGCGTGCTGGAGCGCTGAATATCCACAGCGGGGAAAATGCGCTTCTCGGCCAGCTTGCGGTCGAGGTGCAGTTCCATATTGCCGGTGCCCTTAAACTCCTCGTAGATCACATCGTCCATGCGCGAGCCGGTATCCACCAGGCAGGTCGCGATAATCGTCAGCGATCCGCCGCCCTCGATGTTACGCGCAGCGCCAAAGAACCGTTTCGGCGGGTAGAGGGCCACAGGATCGATACCGCCGGAAAGGGTGCGACCGCTGGGAGGCATATCGAGGTTGTAGGCCCGGGCCAGACGGGTGATCGAGTCCATCAGGATCACCACGTCCTGGCCCCCCTCGACCAGGCGCTTGGCGCGCTCCAGGGTCATTTCCGAAACCTTGGTATGGTCCTCAACCGGCTCGTCGAAGGTCGAGGCGATGACGTCGCCCTTGACCGAGCGGCGCATATCGGTGACCTCTTCGGGGCGCTCACCGATGAGCAGGACCATCAACTGGATCTCGGGGTGATTGGTGGAGATGCCATTGGCGATGGCCTTGAGGAGCATCGTCTTGCCGGCCTTGGGCGGTGAGACGATCAGCCCGCGCTGCCCGCGCCCGATGGGGGCGATCAGGTCAACCAGGCGGGTATGGAGCAGATTAGGTTCGGTCTCCAGCTTGATCTGCTGGTTCGGGAAGATCGGCGTGAGTTGGTCGAACGACGGACGCTTGCGCGCGGTTTCGGGATCGAGACCATTGATCAACTCAACCCGCAGGAGTGAATGAAAGCGCTCGCTCTCCTTCGGCGGGCGGATCTGCCCCCAGACGCGGTCGCCGGTACGCAACCCAAAACGGCGGATCTGCGACTGTGACACATAGACATCCTCAGGGCCGGGCAGCATCCGTTCACCGCGGAGGAACCCGAATCCATCGGCGACGATGTCGAGAATGCCATCGCTGAAGACGTTGCCCTGTTCTTCGGATTGCACCTGCAGTAGTTTGAAGATGAGATCCTGCTTTTTCAGCCCGCTGTAGCCCGAAATATCAAGTTTGCGAGCCATCTCGCGCAGGTCGCTAAGAGTCTTCGACTCTAATTCGGCGACGTTCACCGCAGTGCTCCTTAAGGATTGATTCAGATGCGATACACGAGCAAGCTGTGAGGTAGCTGGCGCGAACGCCAGAGCAGGCCAGGAAGCAACGAGATTATCCGCCGTGGCAGGCGTATCACGCTGCTACGCGCGCGCTACGGCGCGGGCGTTGTCCAAATACGCTACGCCGGGGTCATACCGGACCCGCAATGCGACGAGGAAGTAACACCGGCGAAGGTCCTTAGCCGGTCGCGGAGACACACCGCACAGAACGGCGATGATGATTCGGCGGAGACCAGGCTATGGAAATACCAGGCGGGGAGCGACGGACGAACGGCCTGACAGTGTCGCCGGCGCATCCTGAAGAGGATATTCGTGTTTACGATCCCAAAATCTGGCGCCAGTATAGCATAAATGTCAAGATGTGGCAATAACTCTTTCTTTCGTACCGGTTCAGAGGTGGGGTAACCCCGCAGACCTGGGAGCGAGGGCGGCCCGCCCTCGTCAGGATTCGCGGGCAAGATGCCCTCGCTCCCAGGAGA
>JAOACN010000243.1 GCA_026417815.1 Chloroflexaceae bacterium
AGATGTGTATAAGAGACAGCCACGGATGCGCTGGCGCCTGGTGCTGCGGCACATTGGCGAGTATCTTGCCCCGCCACCCGCCGACGCGCTGCTGTTCAGCGAGGCGGAACGGGCGGCCGTCGCCCTGCTGCTCGGCGACGAGCGCCTGGAGCTGGCCCAGCCGGTGCTGATGCACGGCGCCTTCGGCCCGGCGGTGGCGCGCTGCACGGCCGGCAACGGAGTGCATCTGGAGGCGATTGAGGAGCCGGGGCGCTGGGTGGGCGGCGATGGGTTGTGGGATCTGGCCTGCGGCCTGTGCCCGGTGTACCCCGAGCCCTGGCGCGAGGGCTTGCTGGAGGGCTACGGCGTTGCCGGGCCGCTCTCGACGGCCGAGGAAGAGCGGCTGCCCCTCTTGCGCCTGCTGGCCAGTTTCTGGCTCGCCTCCTACCACTACATGCGCGCCCGGCCCTACGAGGCGGCCCGCGACGAAGCCGTGCGGCTCATCGAGACGCTGGTCGCTGCATAAGTGTGGAGCGATGGTTCTCGTCCTCCCTCAACCCCCTTCCTCTCCGCCTGTGGTGGAGAGGGACGTGGCGCCTCGCTAGCTCGGCGGGGGAGGGTGAGGACCAGCAGCCGCCCTTCTACGGTGAGAGGAACGTGGGGCGCCCCCAATATGGCGTTTCTCGAAAAGCTTGATCCGCAACGATGGCGGAACGAGCGCCGCGAGCCACACGGCTCAGTGTCCTCCGCGGATCGAGCATTCCGGTCAGTGCTCTCATCAAGAAAGTTCCAGACCATGCCAGCAGAACCCGATGTTGAGATCTACGCCAGCCTGGAGGAGCTCCAGGCGGCGGCAGCGGAGCGGGTGGCGACCGTGGCCGAGGCGGTGGGACGCGCGCGGGGGCGAGTGTTGCTCGCCGTATCCGGCGGGTCGGCGATGCCTGGCGTGTTCGGGTTGCTGGCGTCGGCCCCCCTGAGGAGCCGGGTGCCCTGGGAGCGGGTCAGCCTGATCTGGTGCGATGAGCGCCTTGTGCCCTTCGGCAGCCCCGACAGCAACTACCGCCTGGCGCGCGAGACGCTGCTGGCCCACGTGCCCATCCCCTCACTGCAAGTGTACCCCGTGGCAACCTATTATGACGCCGCTCGCGCCGCCGAAGTGTACCATCGGCAGGTAGCGGCCCTGCTCACGCTGCACGGCGGGCGCATTGACGTTGCGCTGCTGGGCATGGGTCCCGACGGGCACACGGCGTCGCTCTTTCCAGGCTTTCCGCAACTCGACGCGCCGCCTGATGTATGGGCGCTGCCGGTCGAAGGCGCGCCGAAACCGCCCCCCACCCGCGTGACCCTCAGCCCCGCCGCGTTGAACCGCGCCGCCCTGGCGCTCTTCCTCGTCGCGGGGGCCGACAAGGCGCCGATGGTCCGCGCGGCCCTGCGGGGACCGTACGATCCCCACGCCATCCCCGCGCAGATTGTGCGCCCGCCCGATGGGGCGGTGGTGTGGATGCTCGACCGCGCGGCGGCGGGGGCGCTAACCTGACGATTAAGGGGGGCGAAAGATGGTTCGCCCCCTACGGATTCAATCGGGAAACAACTCATCAATCTCCTCCTGGGCCGGGCGGGCCGGGCCGGGCGCCGGCGCCGCCCGGCGCGGGCCACGCCGCTCCATCGCGGCGTAGAAGGCCGTGTCATAGGCCCGGGTCTTGACGACCACCGGCATCGGCACGGCATGCCCGAGCACCAGGGCCTGCTGCTTGCTGTCGAGCGACGCCAGTACCGCCCGCAGGCCCGCGCTGCCGCTTACGCCGGTAAACACCGCCTCGATGTCGCGCTCGTCGTTCAGCAGGGCAGTGACCCGCGTGCCGAGCTGGCTCATGACCTCCGGGTCAATCGAGGACGGGCGCTGGTCAACCACCAGGAGCGTCACCCCGTACTTCCGCAACTCGCGGGCGATCGTGCCGAAGATCGTCTGGCGGGCCGTGCGCGGGTTGAGGAACTTGTGGGCCTCCTCGATGGTGATCATCAGCGGACGGGGCCGGTCGGCCGGATTCTGGCTCTGCATGGCGCGGTTGGTCTGCTCCACCCAGCGGCGGTGGATGCGCCGGGTGATGATGTTGGCCACCAGCACGTAGATCAGGCTGCTATCGTGGCGCCCGAACTCCAGCACCACGTGGCGCCCGGCGGCCAGAGCGTCAATCAAGCGGTCAACGGCGGAAAAATCGGCCTGCTCGTGCACGAAGCCCAGCCGGGCGATGCGGGCCAGTTTGCGTTTGAGCGCGCTGATCGCCCCCGCGTGGGCCCCGCTGCTCTCGGCGAACTCCCGGATCGCCTCACTGTCCATATCCAGCAGCGCCTGCAGCCAGCCCTCCTTGTAGCGGTCAAAGAGCAGGTATGAGGACTCGGTGGCAGTGCTGCTCAGGTTGAGTTCCTCCTCGAGGGCGATCACATCCTCGACTTCGATCTGGTCAAGGCCGATCACCAGGTCGCCGTCGTAGGCCCGCCCCCGCGATGCCTCGGGATCGATGGTGTAGACCAGCACATCGCTCCCAAAGAGTTGCCGCAGGCCCTTGACAAACGTCCCGCCCTCTGACGGAGCGCCCCAACCGTACTCGCTGTGCATATCGAAGATCAGGTTACTGGCCACATCCGCATGGATCGTCCCGCAGATCAGCAGGCGGGTCAGGAAGCTCTTACCGGTGCCGCTCTTGCCGAAGATACCGTTGGAGCGTTCGACCAGCCGCTCCAGGTTCAGGCAGACCGGCACATCCATATCCAGCGGACGACCAATCTCGAACAAGGCGCCGCCGGCCTGCCCGAACACGCGCCCGAAATCCTCCGCGTCAGCCTCGTAGACCGGGGCGAAGTGGCGGGGAATGGTCTTCACCGGCAGCAGGGGCTGCTCGCTCCGCTCCAGGGGCAGCATCAGGCGCGGCATCAGTTCGAGGGCGCCGTAGGTGGCCGTTCCGGCGAGCACCTCCTGGATGAAACGGTCGCCGTCGGGCGGGTCGAGTAGCACCTCCTGGTTGGTGGCGGCGAGGGCGACGTCGGTGACCATCGAGAAGAAGGCGTGCCGGTCGCCCTGGATCACCACGAACTTGCCGACGCGCATATCCTCGACGCTGGTATGCGTGTCGAGCCGAGCGGTCAGCCCTTCGATGAGCGAACCGCTGACGACGACGCCAAGACGGTTCCGGGATGGTGGCATGAGGCTCTCCTCTGTAGCTTGATGGTAGCACAAATATACCACAAGCCATCAGGGTTTCCCACTCTTCGCGGGCGGGGGTAGCGGAAACCAGGTTTGCCCATGCCCCTCCAACGTGGGCCTTCAGTGAGGAGGTTGACGTTGCCCTGCCTTCGCTGCGGCGAACGCTGTCGCCTCGGGCCATGTGCGGTATAATCGGCTACGTGTTTGCAAGCTGCGCCTGCGGCCTTTCCCAGAAGGGGAGGGGAGTTTTGTCGGGGAGGGCCTGCCCTTCCTGAGACCCTTCCCGCTGCGACTTCAGGCGGGAGGCAGGCAGCTTTGTTTCGCCAGTGATGATCCCTTCACCATGCCCATCCCACGCTACGACGGCTACATCTTTGACCTTGACGGCACACTCTACCTGGGCGACATACCCCTGCCCGGGGCGGTGGAAGTGCTGGCGACACTGCGGGCCGAGGGGCGCCGGGTAGCCTTCCTCTCGAACAATCCGACGAGGACCCGCGAGCAGTACGTCGCGAAATTGCGCGGGATGGGCCTGCGGGCCGAGCTGGACGAGGTGGTCAACTCATCGCACGTGCTGGTGCAGTGGCTGCTGGAGCACGCGCCGGGGGCCACGCTCTTCGTCTGCGGCGAGGCCCCCTTGATCGGCGAGTTGACCGCGGCCGGCTTCACGCTGAGCGAACGAGCCGGCGCGATTGACATCGTCGTCGCCTCGTTCGACCGCACCTTCACCTACCACAAACTGCAGGTGGCCTTCGACGCCATTCGCGCCGGGGCGCGCCTGGTGGCCACCAACCCCGACCGTTTCTGCCCGGTGCCCGGCGGCGGCGAGCCCGACGCGGCGGCGATCATCGCCGCGATCGAGGCCTGCACCAACACCCGCTGCGAGGTGAACGTCGGCAAGCCCTCGCCGATTATGGCCCGCACCGTCGGGGCAATGCTCCAACTGCCCCCCGAACGCTGCCTGATCGTCGGCGACCGGCTGATGACCGACATCGCCATGGGCGCCAGCGCGGGCATGGCTACCGCGCTGGTGCTCACGGGTGACAGCAAACGCGCCGATCTGCCCGGCGCGCCGGTGCAGCCCACGTATGTGATGGAAAGCCTGTTTGAGTTGCTGGGGTGAATACCGGTCCCGCGTGGGAGGGTCTGGGAGGGCTTTGCCCTCCCAGGAAGCATCTTTCCAGACTTGAGTAGTCTGTAAAGTGAGTTTCGTGGCATTTCCGCCCCCCTCCCAGCCTCCCCCCGTTGGGGGGAGGAGCCGGGCTCCTCCCCCAGCGGGGGAGGGTTGGGGAGGGGGCGGAGTTACCG
>JAOACN010000017.1 GCA_026417815.1 Chloroflexaceae bacterium
GGATTACGCCGTCTGTTATGTATCCGATCAGGGGATTGGCATTCCGCCAGAGGAGCAAGAGGCGATCTTTCGCCGCTTCTACCGCGTGGATAACCGCCTGGCCCGCGAGACGCAGGGGAGCGGTCTCGGTCTCTTTCTCACCCGCGCCATCGTCGAGGCCCACGGCGGGCGCATCTGGGTCGAGAGCCAGGTCGGCAAGGGGTCGCGCTTTGTGTTTACGTTGCCCCTCGGGCGCCGCAAGCTCGTGGATCTGCGCCGCGAGGCGGAGGCTAAAGACGGCCGTTCCGATACGTAGATATGATTCACGCCCGGATTAGCGTTTGGAGGGGCGCGGGGAGGCTTCGCCTCCCCGCAATCCCCATTCCGCCTGCGAACGGGCGGGCGCCCTGGCGCAACGAGGACACGTCTGCCGCCGCGGGCAGAACAAGTCGCGGAGAGCCGCGCCTCCGCACCTCCCCCAGACGGTTGCGCAAAAGACCCTGCAATGCTCTTCCCTCACTCGGCTGGAGGGGTGTGGGGAAACCAGGTTTCCCCACACCCCTGCCTGCTGGTTCGTTCAGCCCGCAAGGGCGGCATTGATCAACAGCACTGCCAGTCCATTCTGCAAGGCGTGGTACAGTACCCCCGGCCAGATCGAGCCGCTGCGTTCACGCAGGTAGGCCAGGATCAGTCCGATGACAAACAGCCCCGGCAGCAACTGGGGGATCACGTGGACCAGGGCGAACAGCGCCGCGTTGAGGGGGATGGCCAGCGCGGGGCCGAGGTCGCGGCGCATAAGGGGGTACACCAGGCCCCGAAAGAACAATTCCTCGGCAAAGGGCACTACGCCCGCCACCAGGATCAGCAGGAGGATCACCTCGGCGGGCGCCAGCGCCACGCCGCCGGTGAGCGCCTCGACCTGCGGGTTCTCGAAGCCGCCCATCAGCAGGCCGACCGTCGCGTTGACCAGCGCCAGAGCCATGATGCCCGCCACAAAGAGCGGCGGCACCAGCAGCAAACTCACCCGGTCGGGCGGGCGCAACCCCAGCGCGGCCCGCCCGGCGCGCCGCCCCACCAGGGCATGGACCCCGCCAATCACGGCGAGGTAGATGCCCAGTCCCACCACATACACCGCCGGTGAGATCAGCCGCTCCTCGGGGGTCAGGCCGAAGGCTGCCACCAGGCCGCGCGCCAGCAACCCCAGCGCCGCCGCTACCGCCACGATCAGCAGCACCACACCACCCACGTCGCGCCAGGTCCAGGGCGGGGCGGGCGGCGGCGCCGGCGCGGGCGGCGGCGCGGGGACGGCGGTCGTCGGGTCATGGTTCATAGCAACTACACAGGTCTGGGAGGGCCACGCCCTCCCAGTGTTCCCCGGGGTGAACATCAATCGTGCACGGGAGGGTCTGGAAGGGCTACGCCCTCCCAGAAACCGCCCTACCCTCCCCCATCGGGGCGCAAGGTGTTGACCCGCGCTGGCGTGGCGGCCTCGTAGGCCGCGATGGCCTCCTCCTGCTGCAGAATGAAGCCAAGCTGGTCCACGCCGTGGACCAGGCAGTGTTTGGCGAAGCCGTCAATCGGGAAGCTGACGGCGCGACCGCCGGGCAGTATCACCTGCTGGTTCGGCAGATCAACCGTCACGCTGGTGTCAGGGTCGGCTTCGATGTGTCTGAGCAGTTCCCGGTGGCTTTCTTCATCTATCACAATTGGCAGCAGGCCGATCTTGAGACTGTTGTTGCGGAAGATGTCGGCGAAGGAGAGGGCGATCACGGCCTTGAAGCCATAGCCCTGCAAGGCCCAGGGGGCGTGCTCGCGCGAACTACCGCAGCCGAAGTTGCGCCCGGTGACCAGCACGGTCGCCCCGGCGGCCTCGGGCCGGTTGAGCGGAAAGTCGGGGTTGGGCGCGCCGTCGGGCAGGTAGCGCCAGGCCTTAAACAGCCCCTCGGCCAGGCCGCTCTTGTC
>JAOACN010000285.1 GCA_026417815.1 Chloroflexaceae bacterium
GCGTAGATCGGTTCGATCCACAGAAACGCACTTACACTGCGGACGTTTGCCGTCTGGCGGTGAGGCGTGTGGTGGCGCGCATGCCCGTGGCCACGGGGGACGACGAGAGAGCGCCGCGGTTGAAGGCCTTACCCCTGACCCGCCGGATAGAGGGCCACGCGGGCCTCGGAGCGGCGGGTCAGACGGGCAGCGCGACGGCTGGCCTCCCGCAGCACCTGGCGCCGGTTGATGGTGAGCAGGCGGCGCCGACGCATCAGCACGCGCCCGGCGACGATCACCGTGTCCACGTCATCGGCGCGGGCGCTGTAGAGCAGCGTGGCCGCCGGATCGTGGATGGGCAGGGCGTGCGGCGCATTGCGGCGGAGCAGCACCATATCGGCGGCCAACCCCTCGCGCAACTCGCCGGTCACGCCGCCGAGACCAATGGCCCGCGCGCCGTCGCTGGTGGCGAGAAGCAGGGCCGCGCCGAGGGGCAGCACCCGGGCATCGCCGTGACGGTGCTTCTCCAGCAGGGCGAGGAGACGGGCGGCTTCCAGGATGTCGTAGTCGTTGTTGCTCGCCGCGCCATCGCTCCCCAGGCCCACCGTCACCCCCGCGGCCCGCAACGCGATAACCGGCGCGACACCGATTCCCAGCTTCATCTCGGTTTTGGGCGTGGAGGCGACGCTCACGCCGCAGGCGGCCAGGATAGCCACGTCATCGGCTTCGGGATGGGCCATGTGCGCGGCGAGTGTCGGCGACTCGAAGAGCCCGGCGTCACGGACCAGGGCCACGGGCGTCTTGCCATAGCGAGCGCGGCTCTCCGCCACCTGGGCCGCCGTCTCGGAGAGATGGATATGGATGCCCACGCCGAGACGGCGAGCTTCGCCGGCGACACGAGTGAGCAGATCGGGCGTGCAGGTGTAGGGCGAGTGGGGGCCAAGCCAGGCGCTGATACGCCCTTCGGCCGCGCCGTTCCAGCGGGTCACGAAATCAACCGCCTGCGCCAGTTGCTCGGCCTCATCCGGCCCGCTGAAGATGGTCGGCGCCAGATTGGCGCGAATGCCGCTCTCCTCGACGGCACGGGCCACGGCGCCGATGGAAAAATAGTGATCGGCCACACAGGTGACGCCGGCTTCGATCATCTCCGCAATGCCCAGCAGCGCGCCCCGGTAGACATCCTCGGCGGTGAGGTTGGTCTCCATGGGCCAGATGTAGTCGTTGAACCATGCCTCGATCGGAACATCCTCGACCACGCCGCGAAACAGGCTCATCGCGGCGTGGGCGTGGCAGTTGATCAGACCGGGGATCGCGAGCATGCCACGGGCGGGGATGGTCTCACGCGCTGGTTCATCAATGATCCGGGGAGCGATGCGCACAATGCGCCCGTCGCTCACGGCAATGCTGTGGCGGGGAAGCAGCATCGGCGCATCGCCGTCGAACTGGAGCACGTCCGCATCGCGGACGATTATGTCATACATACGTTCTCTACTTGTGGCCTGCCATCCTGGTGGTGACGCAGTGATGTTTGCGGGGAGGTCTTCGCCCTCCCCCGGCTCCCTTCCCGTTCGCAGCGAAACCGGGTCTTAAAGGCGCTATTGTAAGGCAAAGCCACCTTCGAGGCAACCCTAACAGCAGGGGCGGGTGTGACGAAACGTTCTGCACGTTCCCCTTCGCCCGGCGGCTGAAGCCGCGGGCGAACGTCCTGCGAAGCCGGCCTGCGCCGGCTTCAGCAGGCTACGGAGGTAGCCTTCGCAAGGCTAGCCGGAGGCTTCAGGCTCCCGGCGGGCCGGTGGGCCGCGGCACGTGCCGAGCTTTTCGTTACACCCAGCAGGGGCAACTGTTCACACTTGGGGTAACAGTAAAGCCTGGGAGCGAGGGCGTCTCGCCCTCGAAGCCACAACGAGGGCTGGAAGCCCTCGCTGCCAGGAGAAGTGTGAACAGTTGCCAGCAGGGAGGCAGGGAAACCCGACCTCCCGTCAACCTGCTGGTTGAGTGCTGCGCCGCGTTCGGGGCCTATCTGTATGATGGTACAATAGCGGCAGACAGGCAAGGCGGCAGACGCCGGGGCGAGGAAGCATGCAGTCAGAGATCCTGCGGATCATCGTAACGGCGGTGCTGGCGGTGCTGCTGGCGCAACAGGCGGCACGGGCGAGCCGGGGCACGCGCCGGCGCCTGGCCTTCGCTGCCGGGGCGCTGGCGTTTGCGCTGTTTACCATCGCCAACCTGCTGCCCTTCCTGGGGGTCAGCGTTCCGTTGGTGACGCTGACATTCACCGGCCTGGGCCTGATCCTGGTGCTGGTATCGGTGCTGGCGCTCCTGGCCGCCTACCGGGGGGGCGAGATGGCCTCCCAGGTGCGCGAGGCCCGCGAGTTGCTGGAGACAGAACGCCGGCGACGCGCCCAGCGCGACGAGAAGGAACGCCAGGGTTCGGAGGATTCTGGCGCTTGACATCGCTTCCTGCAACCCGCCGGGCCGGGGGGCGTGTTCAGGTTTACCGCAGAGCACGCAGAGGAATGGAGAGGGTGAGCTTGTTGAAGCCCTTTGCGTCGCTCCGCGCCCTCTGCGGTGCGAATGTGTTCAGTAGATGTGAACACTATTGAGCCAGGGCGCCTGACACCCCGGCGATCAAGGGACTCTGGAGGCCACGATGAGCACAGATCTCGAACGGATGGGACGACAGGCGAAGGCGGCGGCGCGGGCGCTGGCGAATCTGCCCACCCCGGCAAAAGACGCGGCGCTCCTGGCCATCGCCGATGCGCTGCTGGAGCAGCAGGAGGCCATTCTTGCCGCCAACGCCGAAGATGTGGCCGCCGCGCGCGCCAGCGGCACCGACGCGGCGCTAATTGACCGGATGCTGCTCACCCCGGCCCGGCTGGCCAGCATCGCCAGTGATACGCGCCACGTCGCCGCCCTGCCCGACCCGGTGGGAGCGGTCTTCGACGCGGTGGATCTGCCGAACGGCCTGCGCCTGCACAAGCGCCGCACCCCGCTCGGCGTGGTGGGTGCGATCTACGAGGCCCGACCAAATGTCACGGTGGACATCGCCGCCCTCTGTCTGAAGACCGGCAATGCCACCATCCTGCGCGGGGGCAGCGACATCAGCCGCAGCGTGGCGGCGATCACCGTGGCCATCGGCGCGGCCCTGGAGCGGGCCGGGCTGCCCGCCACGGCGGTGCAGAGCATCACCGATCCCGACCGGGAGGTGGTGCGCGGCCTGCTGCGGCTCGACCGCTACGTGGATATGATCATCCCCCGCGGGGGGGCCGGCTTGCACCGCTTCTGCCTGGAGAACGCCACCATCCCGGTGATCACCGGCGGCATCGGCGTGGTGCACCTCTTCGTCGAACGCAGCGCCGACCTGGAACGGGCGGCGCCGCTGATCCACAACGCCAAGGTGCAGCGCCCGAGTGTGTGTAACGCCCTCGATACGCTGCTGGTCGAGCGCGCGATCGCCCCGGCGCTGCTGCCGGCCGTGGCGGCCAGCCTCTGCCCCGCCGGGGTGGAACTGCGCTGCGACCCCGAGAGTCTGGCCATCCTCGCCGACCATCCCGCGGCCCAGGGCTGGCGCGTGGTTCCCGCCGGCCCCGATGACTATGGCACGGAGTTTCTGGGTCTGATCCTTTCGATCAAAACCGTTGGCAGCCTTGATGAAGCGATCGACCATATCGCCACCTACGGCTCCGGCCATACCGAGGCCATTCTGACCGAGGATCGCGCCGCGGCGGCGCGCTTCACCGCCGAGGTTGACGCCAGCGCCGTCTTTGTCAATGCCAGCACGCGCTTCAACGACGGTGGGCAGTTTGGCCTGGGGGCCGAGGTGGCCATCTCGACCCAGAAGCTCCACTGGCGCGGGCCAATGGGCCTGGAGGCCCTGACGACGTTTAAGTGGATCGGCGAGGGGGACTATATTGCTCGCAGCTAACTGTAAAGGAAGGTTCCGGGCCTTTCCGCCTCCCTCCCAGCCTCCCCCCGTTGGGGGGGGAGGAGGCGGGCGCCCTCCCCCAGCGGGGAGGGCTGGGGAGGGGTGGGGGTAGAGCAAAAAAACTTACTTTACAGACTACTAAGCTAATGGAAATCAGGTTTTCTGATGTTTACCGCGGAGACGCAGAGGACGCAGAGGGCCGCAGGGTCTGTTTGAGGTCGCGCATCTACCGCTGAAGCGCGCCTGGATGGCAGCGGCTTATGGCTATCAAACAACCGCATATGACCTACCATTTGCGCCTGGCCCATCTCTACAGCTCGCACATGAACGTGTATGGCGATCGCGGCAATGTGATCGCCCTGAAGCAACGCTGCGCCTGGCGCGGCATCGAACTGAGGGTAACCGCCATTGAGCCGGGCATGGCGGTAGACTGGTCGGATTTCGACCTGGCCTTCTTCGGCGGGGGCCAGGACAGCGGCCAGGCCCTCATTGCGCGGGATCTGCTGGATCGGCAGGGAGCGGGGCTGCGCGCGGCGATCGAGGACGGTCTGGTGCTGCTGGCGATCTGTGGGGGCTACCAGTTGCTCGGGCACTACTTCCTGACCCACATTGGCGAACGCTTGCCCGGTCTCGGCGCGCTGGACGTGTACACCATTGGCGGCAAGCAGCGCCTGATCGGCAACATCGTGGTCGAGGCCCGGCTCGGCGAGGGGGCGCCGGTGCGTCTGGTCGGCTTCGAGAACCACAGTGGTCGGACCTACCACGGGGCGGGGGTGCAACCCCTGGGCCGAGTGCTGGTCGGTCACGGCGACAACGGCGAAGACGG